>CAZLBS010000132.1:1526-3031 GCA_964557505.1 uncultured Nitrospiraceae bacterium
TTCCGTCTCCGCGAAGGGATCGAGCGCTTCTTGATCACCGATATCAACAATGCGGCAGCATCGGCACAAGGACAAAGCGAGATTCCCATGTCATGGGACAATATTGCTTCAAGCACGGTGGAGAGCGGCGGCGTCTTTCTCTTCAACCATGTGCCCGGTGGGTGCAATGTGCTGTTCCTTGATGGTCACGTGGACTTTCTCAACTACCCTTCGATTGAGTTCCCTGTGAATGAGAGCTTTGCCAACCTCGTCAGCTTGTTCGGTGGTTGATCGATAACCATTGCTACATTGCACCCGACCCGCCGGGCCTTGCCCGGCGTTTTTTTTGTCTTCACCGAGCATTAGCAGAGCAATGCTTGTCATATATATAAGCGTAAATAAACGATATGCGGTAGAGATAGATGCAGCTAATCTTGAGCTGCTCAGGACTCTGTCCGTTGGACAGAACAGAATGGGCATCATACGATTATGACATCGCGACATGGATTCACACTGATCGAGCTGTTGGTGGTCATTGCCATGATCGGCATCCTGGCAGCCATCCTGCTGCCAACGCTAGCACGGGCGCGCGAAGCGGCATGCCGTGCAAGCTGTCAGAACAACCTCAAGCAGCTAGGTCTTATCTACAACATGCCAACGAAGGCGAGGGAGACGCTCCCACCAACAGCTCCGTCGTGGACGTGCTCGGAACCGGCCCCATTCAGAGCTGAACGCCCTGCGCGCACGATTCCCCCTGGCATCCATTTACTACTGCCTAGCCCTATGCTATATTCGACGAAGCTTTGAGTGGGTAAAGGGTATCGCTTGTGAGTTTAATGCGTTCATGGCCGGGAATTGGGGGGAAACCCGAAATGGCGCACCAGCGCCAAGGGAGTGGTCTTCATGATTCAATTTTCTAGGAAGGGCTTCACATTGATCGAGCTGTTGGTGGTGATCGCCATCATCGGCATTTTGGCAGCGATCCTGCTGCCGGCGCTGGCCCGCGCACGTGAAGCCGCACGCCGGGCAAGCTGTCAGAATAACCTCAAACAAATCGGGCTCGTCTACAAGATGTATGCGAACGAGAGCCGCGGGGAGCGCTATCCGCCAACCTGCACGCTGGGCAACGTCCCCAAAGTCGAGTGCGACGACCCTGCTCTGCCCGTTGCCGATCCCGATGGCGACTTGTTGGCGGCGGCGCCTCTCATGTACACGATTTATCCAGAGTACTTAACCGACCCGGGCATCCTCCTTTGTCCTTCTGACCCCAACACCGAGGAGGAATTTTGGATCAACGACGAGACGGGCCTGAACACCTTGAACGTCGCGTGCGACAGTGAAGGCGATGGCGGCCTCGAAACGGCGGACAATAGCTACATCTACTTGGGAATCGTGCTCGACAAGACCGACGCGAACGATCCCACGTTTCCTGTCGATGCGCTCATCACGCTGCTCGACCCGGACGCCGCGGTAGCCCCAGGAACACTGGGCAACACACAGCTTGGGATAGGGCTTGCTGTCGTTAT
>CAZLBS010000132.1:3041-8507 GCA_964557505.1 uncultured Nitrospiraceae bacterium
GACGTGCCCTGGGTGAAGTGATTGCCTCGGAGCCAGATCCGTCGGCGGCCTTTAGCGATGTCTCTGCTGACGATGTCGAGACGGTGGCCTTGTTGTTCGGCGTGTCCGGTCAATTGCCCATTGGCAATGGCGACGGCAACAGCATCTTCCGCCTGCGTGAAGGCATCGAACGCTTCCTCATCACCGACATCAACAACCCGGCGGCATCGGCGCAGGGCCAAAGCGAAGTCTGGATCGGCGCGGACGTGGTCTCCACGACCGTCGAAGACTATAACCACGTTCCCGGCGGAAGCAATGTGCTCTTCCTCGACGGGCACGTCGACTTTCAGAACTACGACCAGGAAGGCGGCGACCCGCCCACAAATGGCCCGGTGGCCGTCTTGACCGGCGCCATTATCGGCAGCTAAGCCGGACGCCATTTCACGAGCAGAAGGCTCGGCTTTCGCAGATTCATCCCCCGTATCCCTTGGGTACGGGGGTTTTTTGTTGCCTTTTTGTGCGAAAACTATTTGCATCCAGCGAGCATCGTGCTACGCTGAAAAGTGGGCGGCATTGGGCGCCGCCCGATTCATGCCAAATCAGGCAGGCCGCAGACGGGGTGCGGCCAAAGCAGGCGCGCAATGCGCCTAGAAGGGAGCCGCGAGCACCATGCATTCATACCGCAAAGGCTTTACGCTCATCGAATTGCTGGTCGTGATCGCCATCATCGGAATCTTGGCAGCCATCCTCCTTCCAGCATTGGCGCGCGCACGTGAAGCCGCACGCCGGGCAAGCTGCCAGAATAACCTCAAACAGATGGGCCTCGTCTTCAAGATGTACTCGAACGAATCCCGTGGGGAACGCTTCCCGCCGCTGAAGTACGTGGATGACGGGCCTGGCAGCCTAGAACCGTCGCCGCTTGAAGAGGTGTGTCTCGATCCGGCATTCGATTTCGCCGCGGCGGGCTACACCATCTATCCCGAGTACCTGACGGATCCGTCAATCCTCATCTGTCCGTCGGATGCCGACAGTGAAGTCGACGACTTCAGGATTGACGAAGAGCCGGACAATCCGTTCAATCCATGCCGCTTTGGGACAGATTCCTACGTGTACATTGGCTGGCTGCTAAATGACGAGTTGATCAACGGGACAGAAGATCCGAACGATCCCAACATCCCCACCGACTTGTTGACGGCGGCATTGACCGGCTACATCAGCTTGCCCTTCCGAGACGCGTTCATTGGCCTAAGCGGCTATTTCGAAACAGTGGTGAATCCGGAAGACGGCAATCTCACAGCCATCAATAACTGGGCACAGGTCATCGATCAAGACATCACCAACTCAGCACTCGAAGCTCTGGGGGTGACGGTCAGTGTCGAGATACAACTCTTCCGGCTCCGGGAAGGCATCGAGCGCTTCCAAATCACCGACATCAACAACCCGGCGGCAAGCGCCCGTGGCCAAAGCGAAATCGTGACGCAGTGGGACATCGTGTCCACAGAGGTGTCGAACTTCAACCACGTACCGGGCGGCGCGAACATCTTGTATCTGGATGGTCACGTCGACTTCGTTACCTATCCTGGCGCGGAATTCCCAATGACGCGCGTCGGGGCTGTCATTACCGGCTCGTAACCCATATCAAGAAGGCGCGATGCTGGCCCGCGGCGCACGAGCGCGCCGCGGGCATTTTGCATCCGCATCATTGGAAGTCTTTCCCCGGCTCCTTGTGTTACCCTTTTCGTATGCAACATTTCGGTCTTGACAGAACTCAGGATATCGTCGTGGTGGGCTCGGGGCCGGCGGGTCTTGGCGTGTTGCACGCGGCCAAACAGGCTGGTCTCTCGGCTGTCGGGATTGATAAGGGCCCGGTCGCCTCAGCGTTATGCTCCCACCCCGTCTACATGCGCTGGTTTTCCACCTTCGATAAGTTGGAACTCGGCGGATTCCCGCTGTTGGTCAATGAAAAGAATCCGACCCGCCGCGAGTATCTGAAGTATTGCCGCACGTTCGCGCAATACTTCGGTCTCCAAATCAACACCTACCGCACGGTGACGGGCATTGAAGCGCGCGAGGATGGCTTTACCGTGCACGCGGCCGACCTGTATGACCGCGCCTATGCCTGGCATACGCGGCATGTGGTGGTGGCCACTGGGTTTTACGACAATCCGCGTCCGCTGGGCGTGCCCGGCGAAGATCTGCCAAAGGTTTCGCACCGCTACAGCGAGGCGCATTGGTATGCGGGGCATGAGGTACTTATCGTGGGCGCCGGCAGTTCAGCCGCGGAAATCGCCCTCGAGCTATACCGCGAAGGCGCGCACGTGACGGTGGCCATGCGCAGCCAACGTTTCCACACCAAGTATTGGATCGAACCCGACATCGAAAACCGCATTAAGGAAGGCTCGATCGGCTGCTATCGCGAGGCGGAAGTGCGCGAGATTGGGCCTGACTCGGTAACCCTGCAGCTTGCCGATGGCCGTACAACTGAAGTCGAGAACGATTTCGTGCTTGCCATGACCGGATACGAACCCGATACCTCCTTGTTGGAATCTGCCGGCGTCGAGATCGCGCGCGACACCGGCAAGCCTATCCTGGACGATCAACTCGAATCGCAGGTGCGCGGCTTGTTTGTCGCGGGCACGCTGTGCGCGGGCATCGAGTCCAACGTCGTGTTTGTCGAGAACAGCCGCGGCCACGGGCCGATCATCGTCGACGCCATTTGCCGGCGCAACCATCTCGCCCCAGCCCAGCCCGTCCTTCAATAAGCCAAGCTCCCCGCCTTCTCAAGCTGCCTTTTCGCTGCATCCTTACGTCGCTCAACCTGCGAATAGACACAAAAAAAGAGCGAGCATGTCATCCGACATTCTCGCTCTTTACTGACTAGGTCGAAGAAGTGTAGTCGTAAACGACTAACTTATTCGGTCGCGATACCCGGAGGCAGCACGTACAGACCGAGGGCGGTGCCGCGGTTCTGCTCGTAACGGCCGGCAAGGTCGCTCGGCTCGCCGATCCAGCGGAACGTCGCCGAACCGTTGGTCACGAAGATGTCCGTGTCATCCGGCTCGCCATTGCCATCAACGTCTTCCTGGTAGCCAAGCATGTTCGGAACCGGCACACCACCCGTGCGGAACGAACCCTGACCTTCGCCCGGAAGCTCCGAACCCGGACGGAACGATACCGACTGGCCCGGATTGAGCGAGAAGACGTTGGTCTGGTCATCGGTGTACGTACCCGGAGCGCGGTCCGGACGGCCGCCAACCTGCGTGAACGTAGCGCCGCTGTTAACGCCAGGCGTACGGTTCTGACCCGCGTTGTCACGGTAGAACACCGAGATGACGCGCGTTTCGCTGGTGGTGTTGATCAAGCCGACGAAACCGGCTTGGTCGCTGCCGCCGATGATCCCGTCCACGAAGAACGGAAGGATGATGCTCGAGGCGAACGCACCGCTCGCAACGAACGTAGTCGCAAGCGCGACTGCAACAAGCTTCTTCATTCTTTTTCACCTCCTTCCCCAAAGGGAAATGTTGTGAGACAGAGGAGACCCATTTCTCCTGCTGTTGACGAGAGGATAGCAGTGGCCCGCCCGCCTGTCAAGCCCTTTCCGGCACAAGTTTTTGAGCCACGAGGCGCTATTTGAGGTAGTGCCGGCTGAGTTCGGCGGTCAAGAAATCGAACGCCTCGTCCACGCTATCGCAAAACTGCACCAAGTTCAGGTCGGAAGCACTGATGACCCGGCGCCGAACAAGCGCCTCCCAATCGACGACCTCATGCCAGAAGTCTTTGCCATACAACACGATAGGCATATACTTGGCGGTCTTCTGCGTCTGCACGAGCGTGAGCAATTCAAACAGTTCATCCAGCGTGCCAAAGCCCCCGGGAAAGGTAATGAGGGCTTTGGCCATATACACGAACCAGAATTTCCTCGTGAAAAAATAATGGAACTCAAACATAAGTTCTGGCGTTTGGTAGGCGTTGGCGTCTTGTTCGAAGGGGAGGCTGATGTTCAGGCCGATGGTGGGGCCGCCGGCATCCTGCGCGCCGCGGTTGGCCGCTTCCATGATGCCCGGACCTCCACCCGTGCACACGATGAAGCGGCGGCCGTTGGTCAACGAACGCGACCAGCCGGTCATGCGCCGCGCTAACTCCCGCGCATCCTCGTAAAAGCGCGATTCCTCCCGCATGACTTGCGCCTCGAGCAGAGCAGCCTCGCGTGCGGGCGTGGCGCCTTGCTCCTCGATTGCCTGCTTGGCTTGCCGCAATTGCGCATCGGCGGCATCGGCAGGGAGCGTCCGTGCCGAGCCATAGAACACGAGCGTGTCGCGCACGTTAAGCCGGTTGAAACGGCTGAAGGGCTCGACAAATTCGCACATCACCCGTATCCAGCGGGCTTCCGGACTGTTGAGGAAGGCAAGGTTCTTGTAGGCCTTTTCGGGCCAGTCTCCGGGCATCGGCCCGCCTCCCGGCCACAATCCCTTCCAGACGTCTTCTGGCAGAGCGCGCCCTGCCTGCTTGTCGTGGTCCATTACCGGCTCCCTGTGGCATGCCATCAGCCCGAAAGGATACGGTATTGCCGTCAAACGTGGCGAATGGTGAAGTGAAGGACCGCTTCTCTTGAGAGACTTGCGCATGACGAGCCGTGCATCAGCCGGTTAGCCGCCTAGAGTGGCTGGCCGTTGCCGCGGCCGCGGCCGCCTGCGCTGTTCTTGGCCTGGCGAATAGCGGCGCGCCCAGCCTCTGGCACGACGAACTCGTTCACCTCTATGTGGCCAAGGGCATCCTCGATACCGGCTGGCCGCACTTGCCCAGCGGAGTGCCTTACCCCAGCGGCGCGGTGTACACGTATCTGTTGGCAGGCTGGGCCGCGCTTTTCGGAGAGGGCGAGGCCGCCGTTCGGGCCCCGTCGGCTATTTTCATGGCGGTCAATGTATTGCTCACGTGGCGGGCCGTGCGCCTGTTTACCGGCCCGGGCCCTGCGCTCATCGCCGCGTGGACCTTTGCCCTCTGTCCATGGACGATCGCCTGGGCCCGCCAGACACGCTTCTATGCCCTGCAGCAAACGCTGTACTTGGCCCTGATGATGCTCGCATGGCAGATGATGCGGCGGCGAAAGGGGCTGCTGAAGTCGCCCAGCGCATGGGCGTCTTTGTGCACGTATGCCGTGAGCGCCTTCACGGCCTTGCACTCGCTGATATTCATCGCCGGACCGGCTGCCTATGCCGGCATCCGGCTGTTGCAGCAACCCCGCGCGTGGCGGCATTGGGCCGTTTTGGGCGCCGCGATGGGACTCGCCGGCGTGTTGACCTTGCAGCTCTACCGACAATTCCTGCCCGCCACGGATCAAGAAGCCGTTTTCGGCGGGGCCAGTCTGCTGGCCTTCATGAACAATCCCGCGCGCGATTACGACCGGGAAACCACCTGGTTTTACTTCACCTGGCTTGAGAACAATCTCGGCCTTGGCATCTTTACCCCATGCGCCGGTGATATTCAAAA
>CAZLBS010000133.1:0-8505 GCA_964557505.1 uncultured Nitrospiraceae bacterium
GGAGAGGCGGTACAGCCCATCTTGAACCAGCACTGCGTAGGCTGCCACGGAGAAGGCCAAGCTTCCGCCGGACTTCGTCTGGACACCATGGACCACGCGTTGGCTGGCGGAAACAGCGGGCCGGCCCTTGTCCTCGGCGATGCGGCGGGGAGCTTGTTGGTGCAGCGCGTGTCGTTGCCGCCAGAACACGCGGACGTGATGCCGCCCGGGGATCGGCCTAAACTTGCAGCGAACGAAGTGCTGGCATTGATGCATTGGCTGAGCCGCGCGCAGCCCGCGCAGGCAGCGGTTGCGGCAGAGGCATCTCAGGAAGGGGATGCTGCCCCAGAAGCAACGCCCGCCGCGGCGCCGGACGGCTCTGCTTGGGTCGATTTTGCCACGCAGGTTCAGCCCATCCTCGCAGCGAAGTGTTACAGCTGCCATGGCGTGGATCGCCAGCGCGGCGGGCTGCGCCTCGATACGCCGGAAGATATTGCTCTCGGCGGCGACACGGGGCCGTCGTTTGCCGTCGGCAATGCGGAAGAAAGCCTGCTCTATGTGCGCGTAACCTTGCCGCCTGACCACCCGGAGTTCATGCCCCTGAGCGGAGAGCCGCTTACGGAAAGCGAAGTGGACTTGCTGAAGCGCTGGATTGCTCAAGGCGCTTCTTTCGAGCCGCGTGTCGATGCCGTCGCCGCGGATGCGGGGGCGCCCGCCGCGCAGCCCGCCGCCGTGCGCGAATCGGGCATTGCGCACCGGCCCGCGTCGAATGCCATCGAGGAAATCGCGTCGGAATTGCCCGCGCTCGACCCATCGGCTTTGGCGCCATTGCAGTCTGCGGGGGTGTTGGCATTGCCGCTTGCCCAAGACCATCCGCTCGTGCGTGTAGATTTTCAGCGGATGCCAGGGGCATGGGACCCGGCGCTGCTTGGCTTGCTGACGGACATTGCCCCCCATGTGACGGAGGTGAACCTTAGCGGAACGGCCCTGAGCGACGATGATCTCAAGGTCATTGGCGAGCTTCCAAACCTGACGCGGTTGAATCTCTCGAATACCGCGATCTCCGACGCGGGGTTGGTGCGCCTGCAAGACCTGGCCCGCTTGGAGTATTTGAATCTTTATGGGACGGCGGTGAGCGACGCGGGCATGGAAACGCTTGCCGCGATGCCCGCATTACGCGATGTCTACGTCTGGCAAACGGGGGTTACCGAAGCGGGCATGGCTGCCTTGCGTGATGCCTTGCCGTCCGTACGCGTAGTCCTTGGCGTTACCGAGCCGCCCGCGGGCGAGGCGTAAACTCAGGCAAGCCCGAGCGCGCCATTGATGACGCGTTGCACATCGACTGCGTCGACGCTGCCCGAACCGTCAATGTCGGATGGCGAATGGTTGAACAGTCCCAATGCCGTGTTGATGACCAGTTGCACATCGACGGCATTGACGAACCCGTCGCTATTGACGTCGGCGGCATTGCCCGCTGGCACCGCCATGACCTCCACCGCGCCAAGGTCCGGCGCTGCATCGCGGGGCTGCGACAGCATATCAGCGGCCGGAGCACCGGCGCTGTCCGCCGCATCGATCAAGACACTGCCTTCGCCTGGCGTGCCATACATGACGGCCAATTTTTGGAAGGCTTCGGCAATGCTCTCACTGCCATCGGCGAATTGCTGAGCCGTTTCGTTCCAGCGGGGCAGCCTGACATTGTCCAAGCTTGGCAGACGCGGATCCCCTATGACCGCCGCAGCGTCGTCAGACACATTGATGAGTTCGCCGTCATCCTCTGGAATGGGTTCGCCGCCATTCCAGTAGGCATTGCCCTGAAGGGTGAACGATTCCGTGTCCCCGGGCGGGGTGTCGGAGAAGTCATTGGGACGCGCTGAATGCTCCGCGCCCATGGTTCCCGTGGTGTCGGACCACACGTTGCCGGTAAACAGAATGCCGCGGTTGGGCAGGTTGGCGCCTTCTTGCGTCAGCCGAAAGGCGTAGGCCAGCGCGGGCAGATCGCCATGCACGGTGTTGTGCGCGAAGTAAATCCCGCTGCAGCCCTTGACGCCGAAAGCGGCACGCATGACGTTGGGCGAGTTGCCGAGCAGCAGATTGTTTTCGATGCGCACATTGACGGCTTCGTAAAAGTCCATCCCATCTTCGCCGCACAAGATGAAATTGCTGCCCGTCGAACCTTGCCAGTTGAGAAACACATTCCGGCGGATAATGATGTCTTGGCTGCCCATGACCAGGTCGTCATCCGCGTTGCTGTCTTTCACCACGATAAAGCTGCCGGTATCGTTGTTGTTGACGCGCCCGCTGCCTTCGAAGTCGTTGAAGAAGATGTTGTCTTCCACCGTGACATGCATCACGCTGTTGATGTCGATGTGCTCGTCGGACCCCGTCTGGTTGTAAAACATGTTGCCGCTGACGGTGATGTTTTGCGCGCCGTTATTGATTTTCAATAGGTCATTATTGTAGCTGTCGTGCAGAATGTTGTTGCGCAACGTGATGCCGCTGACCGCATTTTCCCCGCCGGGTTCCTCGATCAAGTCTTGTATGTGCACCACCAGGCCTTCCGCGCCCGGGCTGCTATGCGCAATGTCGAAGCCTTCAACAGTAATATTCTTTCCGTAGTAGCAAATAAGCACGCGGCTGTCGTTGCGCAAGCGCGCGGCATACGGCGGATTCGAGCGGATGGCGACCGGCTCATCGAACACGCGATCGAGCCGGACGCGGCCATAATAGGCCCCCGGGCCGACGAGGATGGCGTCCCCCCCGCGAGCATTGGCCAATGCGGCATCGATGGTGGCGTATGGGTTCGGCAGGCTGCCATCGCCCGACGCGTCGTTGCCATCAACAGCGACATAGAGCGTCGCCGCTTGGGCACTAGCACTGAGCGCTAGCACGGCGGCTGCCGCAATGACGAATTTTTGGCGTAACATAGCGATGCCCCTTACCCCCTGCTACTAGGAGTATACCCGCAAACGGCGGGGGAGGGGGTTAATCTTTGGCGGTGCGCGGGTCGAGGGCGTCGCGCAGGCCGTCGCCCAGGAAGTTGAGCGAGAAGAGGGTGAGGCTCAGAGCAATGCTCGGGAAGATGAGCATCCACGGATACTCTTCCATGGCGTCGGCTCCGTCTTGAATGAGCGAGCCCCACGAACTCATCGGGGCTTGGACGCCCAGGCCCAGAAAGCTGATGAAGGCCTCGAGCAACATGACCTGCGGGATGGTCAAGGTCGTGTAGACGATGATGGGGCCGAGGGCATTGGGAATCAGATGCCGCGTGAGGATGCGCCAGCGGCTGAGGCCGAGGACGTATGCCGCCTGCACGAACTCCCGCTCTTTGAGGGAAAGCACCTGTCCGCGTACGATGCGCGCCATGGTCAGCCACTCCACGAGACCAATGGCCATGAATAGGAGCACAAGGCTCTTGCCAAGGTAAACCGTGAGGATGATGACGATAACGGTGAACGGCAGCGTATAGAGAATGTCGACAATGCGCATCATGACGGAATCAGTCCGTCCGCCGGCGAAGCCAGCGATGGCTCCGTAGAGCACGCCAATGCTTAGCGAGACCGCCGTGGCGCAGATGCCGACCATGAGCGAGACGCGCCCCCCATACAAGATGCGAGTGAGCAGATCACGGCCTAGGGTGTCGGTGCCGCACCAATGACTCCAGCTGGGTCCGGCAGCGCCGAGGGCCCGGTCTTGGGTCTCGTACGAGTAGGGCGATAGAAAAGGCCCTATCAGTACCATAGCGACTATGGCGGCCAAGATGACGGCCCCGGCCGCGGCGAGGCGGTTTTTGCGCAATCGAAGCCATGCGTCTTGCCACAGCGACGAGCCTTGCTCGAGGCCGCCCCCCTCCGTTTCGGGTTCTATGACAGCGGCGTTAGCCATAGCGCACCCGTGGGTCGAGCCAGGCCAGGACGATGTCGGCGGCTAGATTCAGCAGCATGATGAGCACCGCGAAGAAAAGCACGACGCCCATGAGCATCGTATAGTCGCGGTTAAAGGCTGCGTCCACGAATTCCTGCCCGAGTCCGGGCACTTGGAAAATGGTTTCGACAACGAAGGAGCCGGTCAGCAGTCCCGCGGCGGCCGGCCCGAGAAAGGCGATGACGGGCTGGATGCCGCCGCGCAAAGCATGGCGCAGGATGATGCGCGTCTCGCTGAGTCCCTTTGCGCGTGCGGTGCGAATGAAGTCCTGGCCCAAGACTTCGAACATGCCGCTGCGCGAGAGACGCGCGATGTACGCGGCGTACATCGCTCCCAACGTAATTGATGGCAGAATCTTGTCGGCAGGCTCGCGCCAGCCGGATACCGGCAGCCACTCGAGCCAGAGCGCAAACACAAGCACAAGAAGTGGGCCGAGCACGAAGTTCGGCACGCAAATGCCCGTCATGGCAAACGTCATGGGAAGATAATCCGACCAAGTGTTGGGCCGTATTGAGGCGAGCACGCCCGCCGCGAGGCCGCACAGCATGGCAAAGGCAAGGGCGTACAGGCCAAGCTCGAGCGACACGGGAAAGCGGTACGCAATCCATTCGGAAACCGTGCGCGATGGCTTCTGCATAGAGGGACCCAGGTCGCCCTGGAGCAATCCTTGCCAGTACAGGGCGTATTGTTGAAGGAGCGGCTTGTCGAGGTCGTATTGAGCCTGGAGCCGTTGCAAGACCTCGACAGGCACATCCCGCTCAGTCGCATCGAACGGGCCGCCCGGCGCGAGGCGAATCAAGAAGAAGACCATCGTGACGATGATCGCAAAGACGGGGATGAATTCGAGGAGGCGGCGTGCGACATACCAGAGCATGCACCCAAGTGTACGGGCGGATGCTGTTGCGCTCAAGCACGGTATGCATGAAACCGGCAGCAGTCCCCATGCCCGGGACTGCTGCCGGTGTAGTCACATTTTGAGAAGCACGTTATTACAGGTCGAAGGTCTCACCCGTGTTGTCGGCCAAGACAATAACATTCAGATTGTCGAGGGTATTGGTCACGAAGAAGGTATAGATCTCGCCTGGTTCGAGGTCGATGGCTGCAAAATCGAGCACGGTCGTCGCGCCGTCAGCCGTACGCACTTGCCAATTGACGGTACGGGCCCCAAGCTCGACGTAGTCGGAGGCATCGCCGAACGACAAATCGTTCCCGCCGCCGACGGGCGTGCCGTCCGGAAGCGTGATATCGACGGTGGGCGCGTCGGGGCTGGCATGCACGAGACGGAATCGCGCGTTCCCCGCTGCCGGGGCGCTGTTGTCATCGTTCAGCACCAGCGGCTGGATGTTGGCCAAGGTGTCGATGGCCACAATCGTCGTGTCGCTGCGAGGTGCGAAATCCAACTGTGCCTCGATGACACCGGCATCGTCGCAATGCGACGGGAACGGCAGCACGTTGATGGCATATCCGTCGCTGTTCTTGTCGGGCGGCAAGGGACGGTAGAGGGACGTTCCTTCGAAGGCCAGGCGCACCACAAAGGGCTCGCCATCGACGCACACCTGGACTGCCGGTGCATCCGGGCTGAGATGCACGATCCGCAAGCTGGGCACTCCTTGCGCCAACATGAGCGGACAACCGGTCAGAATAAACATACTGCTGAGCGCAACAAGACTGCCGAAGATCCGATTCATTCGATGTTCTCCCCTGGGTTGATAAAGTGTTGCCTACAGACGCGAGAGTAACTCTGGCGCACGCCAAGCTTATTTCGCGCAAACCAATTTTTTCAGAAAACTAGGCCGGAGCCAGTTTTCCAAATGCGTCCCCATTGTTATTCGTGAGCATGGAAACCTGATGTCAGCAAAAAAGCGCAGGCTTTACTCCGGCAGCCTGCGCTCTTGTGAGTGTGCGATTACTCTGCCGGCGCGGGGAAGCGCAACACCTCGCCCGTGTTGTCGACAAGAATGAGAACGCCCAAGTCTTCGGCGAAGCCGGTGGCAAAGATGCTGTAAACGCGGCCTGCCTCGAGCGTGATGGTTGGGAGTTCCAGCAAGACTTGCGTGCCGCCCGGATCGCGCACCTGCAAGACATAATCTCCAGTGGCGAGTTCGGTGTAGTCGGCGATGGCGCCGAAGGGCACATCGTTGTAGAGGGTCGCCCCGGCAGCCGTCGCAATGTCGACGGAGCCCGCATCGGGGCTGGCATGGACAAAGCGTACACGCGCGAAGCCGCTGGTCACAGGCGAATTATCGTCTCTCAAGACCAACGGCCGGATGTTTTCCAGCGTATCGAAGGCGACAATCGTGGTGTCGGTGCGCGGCTGCACTTGGAGCGTTGCCTCGATCACGCCGTCATCCGCGCAATCCGAGGGGAAAGGCAATACGTTCAGGTCATAGGTGAAGTCGTTGGCGGGCGGAAACGGGCGGTAAAACGAGGTGTTCCCGAACGGCAGGCGGACGACGCCGGGATGGCCGTCGACGCATACCTGCACGGCAGGAGCATCTGGGCTGAGGTGCACCACCCGGTATGAGGGAGCGCCCTGCACCAGGGCAATGGGATTGATGAAGGCCGGGCAGCCAGTCAGCAGCACGGCGCAGGCTGCCGCGCACATTGTAGCAAGGGTTGTTTTCATCGGTAATGGGCTCCTCTCGAAGACGTTCATGTTCCCCGGAATGTCCCCGTGATCGGGGCCGCGGTCGTTTCCGCGTCAGGCAAGGGTATGGGATCGCGGGCGCCATCGCAAGGAGTAACTGCGCGTGTTAGCACAATGTTTGCAGGCCATGGCATGCATCGCGGCGGAGCCCACCGAATGGTATGATGCCCGGATGAACCATGTGCTGCTGCAACGAGTATGGCTCGCGACGGCTGCCCTAGCGGCGTGCCTGGCTGTTGCTAGCTGTGGGGAGGTGTCTGGTAAAGCCGCGGACGCTAGTCGCCCGGCTAGCCAAGCCTCCGCCCAGGACCACGCCAATACTTCAGCCATGCGCAGCGGGACGTTTGTCGAGCGCGTCGGCATGACAGAGACGGACCGGGCAGCACAACAGAGCGCCGCCACCGCAGGGCAAGACAATACGCTTGAAGCCTTGGATGCAGCCCTCGCCGAAATGCTTTTGGAAAAGGCGGGACCAAGCCAGGATGCCTCGGCTCCGGCTCCGGCTCCTGCCCCTGACGCCTTGCGGATGGCCTCGAACACAGCGCCAGAACCGCCTCCCG
Source organism: uncultured Nitrospiraceae bacterium (assembly GCA_964557505.1). Classification (GTDB taxonomy): domain Bacteria; phylum Hydrogenedentota; class Hydrogenedentia; order Hydrogenedentales; family CAZLBS01; genus CAZLBS01. The sequence continues at coordinate 7,111 of CAZLBS010000133.1, forward strand.
AAATCCGGAACACAGCCCCCGATACGGATGCTCCGAGCGTTTTGGTGGATCTCGATCCCTTGGTAACGCTGCGCGAGCATGAAGCCTTGCGCGATGAAGTCGGCGCGTTGCGCGAAACGGTGGCAGCCCTTCAAGACGAAATCGGCACGTTGACCGATGTATACCTCGAAGATTTGCGTGAAGAGAACAAACGGCTGCGCGACGAACTGCGGCGCCTGTTTGCCCTTCGGATGATGGAGAACCGGGCGACGCCTATAGTGCCCCGTCCTGGAGATGATGGCCTGTTGCAGCGGCTCCGCGAAGAAGCGGCTATGGATGCTATGGAGCAGGCTGGGGCCTATGACCCGGCCTATGACCCCGAGGCGATCATGCGCCAAGCGCCGCCCCCACCGCCGGCCGTTCGAGAAGAGGCGCCTCAGCCAGAAGACCCGCTCCAGGAAACACCGCTGGAGCAGGAAGGCGTCCTCGCGGTGCGCGAAGCAGCGGGCGTGAGGTATGCGGTCTTGGACGAGTGGGGCCGGACGCCCGAGGCGATGGCGCAATTGGCCGAGGGCTTGTCGACGCTCAAGGGCATGACCTGCGCGGTCGCCGCCGGCGTGCCGCGTGATGAACTCTTGGCCATGGCCAAGGCCCTCCGGCAAGAGTTTGACCAGTACGACAACATCAATATCGAGGTATTTGAGGGCGTGGCGAACGCACGGGAATATCTCGAAACAGGCGACCGCACGGGCGGTCATCTGCGGCTGACGGTCTCGAAGCATGCCAGCAGCGGGAAAGACATGATCCTTTTGACGCAAGGCGATGAGATCGAGGTGATCCCTTGGCGCATGTCCTCCGAGCCAGCTTCGGCGCCTGGACCGGAGGAAGGCCCGCCAGTGTTGATGCCCATCGAACCGGATTTGCCCGCGGCTGAATAGCGGTCCGGCATCATTGACCGCCGGGCGGCGTTTCTCTACGATAGCGTTCGGCAAAAGCGGCGGCGTCCCCATTTACAGACTAACCCGTTGCGGCAAAGGATGTTCCGAGTATGCCAGGTTCAATCATAGCGCGGCTGCTGCCCGCTGACCTTTATCACACGTTGACCTCTTCGCCGGCGGTAAATGCGATCCGGCACCGCTTGTTTGGGCGGGCCTTCTATTGCAAGGCGCTGGCGGGCGAATCCAACTACAACATTTGCGTCAATAGCGACATGACCGTGTCCTGCAATTGCCGCGACTTTGACGGCAGCGGGCACATCGGTGATGTGCGCACGCAAAGCATGGCCGAGGTCTTCGGCGGGGACAAGGCGCGTGTTTTCCGAGAGCGGCTGGCGAAAGGCCAGTTCGCCATTCCGAGTTGCCGCGATTGCAATGAACTGAAGCAGCGACTGGAGGAGATCGCGAGCGAAGCAGGGCT
>CAZLBS010000134.1:0-3809 GCA_964557505.1 uncultured Nitrospiraceae bacterium
GCCAGAGCGCCCCCTTGGTTTCTTCCGCATCGCTCTTCGCGCCGGGTCCGGGGCGAGTGGCCGCATGCCGCGCCGTTCGGCCAAGCCCGCTCATGCTCAGCCGGTATACGATGGCCACGCCCAGCAATACGGCAGCCAGCCCCGCGATGATTGCGCCGACGAAAATGGGTGATTCCATAGATGCCTGCCGCTCGTGCCGCCTCGCGGCTCCCCTCCCGTGTAGACCCCTAGTATGAGCGCCGCATGGTACCGCGCTCATGATGCAGCCGCAAGCGCGGTTGCACCCGGGCGGGGGCTATGCGATCCTGTCTATCCGCCGCCTTGCTCCAACGCGGCCTCGTGAGACAAAACAATATGGGGACTCCATTCATGCGCCGTTTCTTGTTCTGCGCGCTCGCAGGCTGCGCGCTGCTGCACGCCACCGCCTATGCTTCCGAAGCCATCGCCCGCCGCACGCAGGGCAACTGGCAGGGGCAGTTCACGTCGGGCCCGTGGGAGGGCGAGCCGCTCAATGCGCGCATCATCGCCACGGACGAAGACAAGCTTGCCGCCCAGCTCTTCTGGGGCGCGCCTGGCGTGGATACCCCGCGGGTCGATGTGCCCGGCGTCATCGCCGGGCGCGATGCGGCCTTCGACGGCGATGTGGTGCTGCCAGATGCCCTTGGCGGGGGCAACTTCCATGTAACGGCGGAAGCCGTGAAGGCCAGCACGATAGAAGGCGCCTTCTCAAGCGGAGAGGAATCGTCGCGCTTCACCTTAGAGCGCGTCGAACTCGGGTCGCCTACGCTTGGCGAAGGCGCTCCATACGATGCGATCGTCCTCTACGATGGGGAGAATCTCGACCACTGGCAACGGTATCCGCTCAAGTGGACCGTCACGCCCGATGGCTTCCAAGTCGCCGGCAGCAACTTGATTACCAAAGAAGAATTCGGCAGCTTCCGCCTGCATTTGGAATTCCGCACGCCGTTCATGCCGAAATCGAGCGGCCAAAGCCGGGGCAACAGCGGCGTGTACATTCATGGCCGCTATGAAATCCAGGTGCTTGACAGTTTCGGCGAACCGCCCGCGGACGATTTTTGCGGCGGCATTTACAGTCAGGCCGTTCCACGCGTCAACGCCTCATTGCCGCCCCTCGAATGGCAAACATATGACATCTGGTTTACCGCGCCAACGTTCGGCGATGATGGTCTCAAGTCCAAGAACGCGCACATCAAAGTCGAGCACAACGGCATTCTCATTCACGATACCGAACTGACCGATGTGACGCCGGGCGGCATAGGGGCCATCGAAGTGGCGGAAGGGCCGATTCTCTTGCAGGACCACGGCGACGCCGTGCGCTATCGCAACATTTGGTTGCAGCCGCTCGGCGAGTGAGTCCGGCCTGCCGCTCCGCATCTCAAGCCCATTACCGAAAGTTGAATCCGAAGGAACTCTCCGTGCGCCTCTTGCACCCAGCCGTCACGCTTTGCCCGGATCTCAGGCGGCATGCCTTGACCATTTTATCGCCCGGCCGCCACGGCAAATTGACCGCCACGATTCATGAGACCGAGTGCAGGGCGGAAGGCTCCGGGCCAAAGCTCACCTTGCCCCTCGATGCAGACGTGCCTAAGTGGACGCCGGAACGCCCTGCTCTAATCACGCTCAGCGTTTCCCAGGACGGCGGCGTGCATCAGTTCCGTACGGGGCTGCGGGACCTTGGCATCCAAAATCAGCGCTTTCAACTCAACGGCCAGCCGTTTCAGTTGCGCGCGGTCCATGCCGGAAGCGGCGAATTCGCCCACCATTTCGTGGGGGATAGCGCCGCACAGCGCCTGGTGCTCGAACGCTTGCGCGCGGTTTCCCTCAATGCGATCGTCATTGCGCAGCAAGATGTCAGCGGCCCGTTCCTCGATGCTTGCGACGAGACCGGCATGATGCTGCTCATCCGTCTCAGTAGCGGCGAGGATGCGCGGCTTGACCAATGGCAACACCGCCCCGCTCTCGTTGCCTTGATGGCCCCTTCGGCGGAAGCCGCTCAGGTGCTTCGCAGCGAAGACCCTTCCCGCCTGATCTTGTTCACGCAGCCTGAAGACGCGCCGGTATTCGCAACGCACTACCTCCTCCCCCACAAGACAGCCGCTCAAGAAATCGCAGCCCCCATGCTGTACTTGTCACCGGCCATATCCGACGACATGGCGGAAGACATCCGCAGGATTGAACATGGCCACTTGCCATTCGTGTGGGTCTCTCCCGGGATTGACCCGGCGGCTTCTGCTGGCCAGGGACCTGCCTGGGCGCGCCTGAGCCGCATCTTGAATACCAATCTTCGGGCGGCTGGCTGGGCCTGCGGAACCATAAGCAATGCACTGGGAGCCCCGCCCGCTCGACACGGCCCCTTGGCGTTGTCCCTCGACACGCCATCCGCCGCGCTCGCCCCAAACGCGGAGGCATCTCTGCGCGTCCTGCTCCGAAACAATGCCAAGCAAACAGGCCGCGCCGACCTCGGCATTCAACTTGCCGGGCCCACCGGCCAACTGCTGTGGAAGAAGAAGCGCAACGTAAAGCTAGAGGCCGGGGAGGCCGAACTGTGGTCGGGCCACGCCACCGCAAGCCCTTTGCCAGGAACGAATACCCTGACCGCCCGGCTCATGATGGAGGGGCGCATCGCGGCGCAAGCAGAGGCACAACGCGATGTGCTGGAACCACCGGCACGAACCGCGCACCGGGCGCACGTCCTCGGCAGCGCACAAGGCTTCGAGCGCTTGTTCAGAATCTGCGCACACTACGGCTCCGAGCAGGCCCCCATTCATTGTCTGCCGCGCTTGAGCAATACCATGCGCGCATATCCCGTCGAAGCCGCCACCCACTTGTTGGGCGCTGCGGCCAATGGGGCATGCGCCATCATCTTCGATCCGCCCGGCGATTGGAATGCCTTCTGCACGTCGGCAGGGGTCGAGCACTTGCGCCTTGAATGCCTGCCTGCTGTTTCGGAGGCCGGCGCACCGCTGCTGGAAGCGGCCCCCCTCGAGCTATTCCAAGGCCTGCCCGTGGATGGCGGCCTGGGACCATGCTTTGGCCCCGTATGGCCGCACCGCCTGATCGCCTCTGAGCATAAGGAGCACGCGCCGCGCGCACTATCTATGCGCCCCTTCGAACGCGGCGCGGTCATCTTCTGCATGTTTCGTCTGCAAGATGCTCCCGGCGATTTGTGCGCAAGGCGCCTGTTCGTCAACCTTCTGGAACTCGCCGCGAGCCGGGCCCTTAACCCGGGAAAAGACGTGGCGGTGTACCCCGGCGGCGCACGCTACATCGAAGACGGCGCGAAGGACCTGATCGGCTGGCGCGTCTCCGGCCCATGGCATGCACCAAGCGTGCACCTGGATAAGCGCTTTCCCCTTGAAACGGAAAAGCTAGGCTTGACCGCCGCAACGGAGGAAAGCGGATGGTTTCAGTACTTCGCCGAGCCGGAATCCGCGTATGCCTTCGACATGCTCGGCGCCGTTCATTCGCCTTGGGCCATGCGCGGTACGCCCCGGCCAGCCGTGTACTACGCCTACACCGAATTTGGCAGCGAACATGCGGTCGCGGTCGACATGGAATTGGAAAGCGCGCACCCTTGCCGGGCCGTCTTGAACGACGCGGCTGTTTTCGAAGGCGTGCCGCAACGTACCCAAGATGGCGGCGTCATGCGCACGGAGGTGCGGCTGCGGCATGGGCGCAATCGCATGCTGGTGAAGATTGCCGCGGGCCCCGGCCCCGTGCCGTTCGCGTGCCGATTCTTCGCGAAGGGCTTGGCAGAGCCGAATCTCAAATGGCCCCACCCCTGAGCG
>CAZLBS010000134.1:3819-8482 GCA_964557505.1 uncultured Nitrospiraceae bacterium
TGCAGGCGAAGGTCCAAGTGCTGCGTCTCGTGCATCAGTTGCCGTTGCGCCGTTTCCAGGCAGTGCGGACAATAGCTGCTGCTGATCAGTTCTTTCTCGCGAATGCGGCGGCGCTTCCATTCGCCCTGTTCGCGTACTTTGTGACACATGCAGCATTGAATAATCATGGCACGGCCTCCTTGCCCGTTGGGTCCAACAGGATTCATCGGCAGAAAGCTTGCGTTGCTTTAGCGCATTGCGCATGATCGCGAGGTCGCGCAGCACTTGGGGATCACGCGATGTATCCGCATTGGCGCCAAACACCTGAAACCGAACCCGATTGGTTCGAAGCCCTGGCCAATCTTGCCCGCTATTTGCGCACCCCCGAGGGCTGCCCCTGGGATCGGGAGCAGGGCGCGCAAGATTTTGCCCGGTTCACGCACGGCGAAGTGGAAGAGTTGATCGAGGCGCTTGCGGGCCAAGACCATCAACACGCCGCCGAGGAATTGGGAGACGCCCTGTTTTGCCTGCTTGCCGTGGCAGCGGCGGCCGAAGAGGAGCAACGCTTCACGCTGCACGATGTGCTCACCCGCATTCACGAGAAGATGATCCGGCGGCACGAACACGTCTTTGGCAGCAATAAAGCCGCCACGCCCGAAGAAGCCATCGCCGCTTGGGAGCGCGTCAAGGCGGCGGAGAAAGCCCGGAAGGGTCAGCCCGGCGCGTTGCGCCCGCGCGTGGCCGGCATCGATGGATGCCCTGCCGGCTGGGCCGTATGCATCCTCGCCAGCGGCGGGACCATTGCCATAGAAGTGCTGCCCGATTTCGAAACGGTCTTGTCGCGATTGGACAAAGCCGCGCACATCGCCGTCGATATGCCGATTGGCCTTATGCCCTGCGATGCCAAGACCCAGCCGCGCGCCGCTGATGCCGCGGCACGAGCGCTCCTGAAACCTGCCAAATCGAGCAGCGTATTTGGGTCCCCCAGCCGGGACATGTTGCGTGCGAAAGCCTATGAGGACGTGCGCCCGCGGGGCTTATCCAAGCAGGCATGGAATCTATTGCCCCGCATCCGCGAAATCGACGCACGCATCGCCCCGCGGGACCAGGCGCGCATTCACGAGTCGCACCCCGAATTGATCTTCCGAGGCATTGCGGGCGCGCCGCTCGAAACGAAAAAACGCACGCCCGAGGGCTTTGAAGAGCGTATCGCCCTCCTGGAAGGCAAGGCGGGTTTCCCCTGCCGCCCGGCCATCACCCAAGCAATGGCGAGCATCGCAAGGAGGGATGCCGCCCCGGATGACTTCGTGGATGCCTGCGCCTTGGCTTGGGCCGCCCTGCAGATCGACAAGGGCTTGGCCCAGACCCTCCCCCTAGAACCGCCGTCCGACGAGCGCGGCCTCCGCATGGAGATGTGGTGGCGTCCGCTTGATGGCGAGCCCGCGCCTTAGATCAGCCCTACGGCATGAAGCGTTTCGCGCAGTTGGCCCTGCTCCTCGGGGAGCAGTTCGCGCTGCGGCGGACGCACGCTTCCCGTATCGAACCCGAGCAAGCGCAGCGCTTCCTTGTACGCCGCCAGTCCCGCGCCATAATCGAAGATGCGCGTTACCTGATTGAGCCGCTGCTGCGCGGCCAAGGCCTTTTCTCTGTCGCCTGCCTGCATGGCATCGTAGATCTCGACGAACAACTCCGGCACGATGTTGGCTTTGCTGGCCACGCTTCCCTGCGCGCCTCCAAAGAGCGCTTGCATCGTATAGTCGTCCGTCCCGTTAAACATGATGAAAGAATCTGGCGCCGCGGCCCGAAGGTGGTTGAACGCCTTGATGTCTCCCGTGCTGTCTTTCATCCCCTTGAGGTTGCCGCAACAGTCGAGCAGCCGCAACGTCACCTCTTGTGGAATCGGGTTTCCCGAACAGCGCGGAATGTCATACAGCAGAATGGGACACTCCGGCGCCGCGTCCAGCACCATCTTGAAGTGCAGAAAGAGGCTCTCGGCGTCGTATTTGAAAAATCCGGGCGAGACGATCGCCGCGGCCTTCGCACCCGTCTCCATCGTGTGGCGCACCAGGCGAATGGTGTCGCGCGTGCCCAGACAGCCCGCTTGAATCACCACGCCAATCCGATCCCCAACCGCGCGAACGACAGCCTCCGCCAACCGTTCGCGCTCTTCCAGCGACAGCAGCAGCCCTTCGCCCGTGGTGCCGGCAACGAAGAGTCCGTGCACGCCTTTGTCCGCCAGCCAGCGCGCGTAGTGTTCGGCGCATTCATAGTCGACGCGTCCGCCGCCATCGCGCATCGGCGTTACCATCGCCGGGTAGATCCCATGCATCTCCAGTGAAACTGCCACGAATCCTTGTCCTTATGGTTAGTCCAGCAAGTCCGCGCTCGACACCGTCGGGCACCAGAACTTCTCGATGTACTCCACGACGAGTTGGGTCCCTGCTTCCCGGCTCACGTACGGAGGCCTCGCGGGGTTATACATGGCATCCGTCATGTCGCGCACCAACACCATCGGCACCCCGCGCCGGGTCATCGGCTTGATTGCGAAAGGACGCCCGAGCACGCACATGTTCGTGTGCACCCCCATGATGAAGACGCGTTCAATTCCATGGGCGGCGAGATAGTTGTACACCTCCGGCCCATACTCCGTAATGCCGTCGCGTTCCGGATCGATCTCGATGGCCGGATGCTGGCGGCTCCATGCCTTGTACACCTCCGTTTCGCCCGTGTCGCTGCCCTCGTCCGAATCGTCTATCGGCAGCGGCGGATCTGGCATGTCGCGCGGCGCCGGCATATCCACATGGGGCAAGGCCTTCATGCGCAGCCGGGCCGGGTGCTCCCGGTAGAATTCCATCGTCCCCGATGGGCAGTGAATGATGTGCGCGCCGCGCGCCCGCATGCTCGCGATCAGGCTGTTCATGCGCGGCGCCATTTCATCGACGCGTTCCGTCGCCCCGCGGCTCCAATGCTTGTCCCACATGTCGCAAATGATGACCGCTGCGCGCGGCAGGTCGATGGCGGCGCTATCTTCCTGCACTAGCCAAACATTGCGCCCGCGCTCATCTTGGCCAAAGGTTTGGGAGCGCAATGTGACTTCCACGGTGTCTGCCACAGCCGCCATCGAAAGGGCGAACGCCGATAGCGCCAGGATGAGTTCCGTTGCCCGCTTCATGCTGAGAATCTCCAAGGCCGAAATGCCGCACGCCCCGCTAGAAGGTAACCGCTGCATAGGAATAGATGCAACGGCTCCAGGCGGGATCTATTGGCCACAGCGCCGCTGGCATGCCGCCGCTTTGAAAGATCGCACGTGGAAACTACAATAGCCCCAAGGGGGTTGCCAATGCTGACCGCACTCACTATCGCCTGTTCCTGCCTTGTGCCTGCGCAGTTTGACGCGCTGCCATCGGACGTAACCGTCCGCTTTGACTGTTTGGCCTGGCGCCAAAGTCACCTGGATGACACGGTATATCAGTATGACGTTCTAAAAGCCATCACCGCGATGCAAGGCATTGTGAACCGGGAGGAGCCCCGCCTTCTGATCCGGTTTCTCAATGTGCCTGGGCAAGACGGCCCGGTGAATCTCGATGACTACTGGCTTGAAGAAACCTCCTATACCAAATGGTCTGAACGCACCATCATGACCACGAGTTCGCTCGGTGATTTGTTTCGTGCTTTCGGCGAACATATCGAGGGCGCCGCCGTCTGGGATCCCGCCGTTCCCGCCACGAGCAATCTGGCCTCCACCGCTGCCGGCGTCGAAAACCTCATGCCGGTCCGCCATGACAGCCGCCTGTACCGCAGCATCGTCGAGTCCGGGCCGCAACTCAAGATCGAGCGGAACTTTGCAGGCGAATTCACCGGGGCGAAATCCGGCAGTGCGAAGAACGATGCCTACCGCTGGGCCGTCGATGAATACTTGGATGCCGGCCGTTGCCATCCCAGGCTCCTGGCCAACTACATTGACGCGTACACGCAGCGCCCCAGCCAACCCGGTTTTCAATATCCCAACCTCGACAACACCACGCTGGCCAATCATGACTACTACATCGCCAACCGGGCGTTCTTTTTCGATCTCAGTCCCTGGGGGGACGAGGCCCCTGTCGACGAGCCCGGCCAGCCGCCCGGCGCGGACCTTGAAACACTTCGCCTTATCTTGAAAACGCAACATGAGCAGACAGAGGAAACGGTCTTCACGTCCGTTGGCGGGTTCTCGCCCTGGGATCTCAAATACACGAACTTCGGCGAAGCGGGCGGCACGCATGCCCCCGTCGATACCGAGTGGCAATTGGCCGCGCTCTATTCGGCCTATAATGCCTACAAAGATGCGGATGCCCTCGCCCTGGTGTCCATGCCCAACGCCAGTGCATATCAGCACTACACCCTCAAAGATGCCTACAAGCAAAATCCCCCGCCAGCGCCGCAGCCGCTCGAGCGCAAAACCTATGTCCTGATCTACATGGGCGACTACGATTCCGCCGCCTGGATGAGCCGGCACATGCCGTCCATATGGGACGACCCCGCCCGTGGCGGCATCCCATTGGCCTGGGCCTTCAACCCCAATCTGAGCCAGCGCATCCCGTATGTGTTCGACCACATTTACAGCACCAAAACGCCGAACGATTACTTCATCGCGGGCCCATCCGGCGCGGGCTATCTGAATCCCAATCTCCTGATTGGCGATCGG
>CAZLBS010000135.1:0-5650 GCA_964557505.1 uncultured Nitrospiraceae bacterium
CGTAAAGAGAATATGGTATACTGGAAGTTGTTGGGATATGCCCGCTATCAGAATATCGGCAACGGCCATGAGCGTTGCCGCCGTTCCCGCAAGCCGGGCCACGGTGCGCGGGGCCATGCGCTCGAGGGCGTTGGCAATCGTCCACACCAGAATGATGTACAGGCCAATGTGCGTGGTGTAGGTGTAGCGGTCGGCCATGTATTGATCGCCCACTTGTACGAGCCCAATGACAGGGACGAGCGTGCCGGCGTACCAAAGCCAGCCGGCAGTGATCCACGGGCGTGCGCTCCATTGCGAGATGGCGGCTATGGTGATGATAAGGAACAGCGCGGCGCATGCGAGCGGCAAGAAGACGCCCCAGCCTTCGGTAGGGATGGGGTAGGAAATGGACAGGCCAAAGGGTGCGAACATCGTTGCGATGTAGTGCACATAGGCCACGCTGGCATTGCTGAGGCGTTGGAGCAGGCCCAGGTTATCCAGGGGCTGCACGGCTCCGCCGGCCGATTGCGCGCCAAGCGTGGCGGCTGCAAGCAGCGGGATGAGCGCGAGAAAAGGGAGTTTCTCAAGGACGAGTCTTGGGGTATGCGACAGGGCGAGGCGCGGCGGCGGGGTCCAGCGGCGCAACGGCCAGATATCGATAAGGAAGAGCATGCAGGGCGCCGTGATGGCCATGGGCTTGCTGAGCATGGCGGCGGCGCATCCGAGGAAGACCGCGGCGTAAGGCAAGGCGCGGGGCGCGCGGCGGCTCCAGGCATAGGCCCAGAGCGTCAGCAAGGTGAAGAGGGCGCACAGCACGTCTTTGCGCTCGGCAATCCAGGCGACGCTTTCGACGCGTTGCGGATGCGCGGCGAAGAGCAAGGCCACGGCGAGGGAGCGGCCCCAAGGCTGGCGCAAGCCAAAGAGCAACAGGCCATAGAGGACGGACGCGTTCAGCGCGTGGAGCGCCGCGTTGACCAACAGGTGCGCGCCGGGATTCAGGCCAAAGAGGCTCACATCGACTTGGTGCGAAATCCAGGTCAGGGGATGCCAGTTGCCGGCATGGAAGGCGGTGAATGCCCATGCGATGGCATCGGCCGAGAGTCCCTCATTGACGGCTGGATTGTGCACGACGTATTCGCCGTCGTCGTAGTAGACGAAATCGAAGGCGTACGTTTGGGCGTAGATGATGAATACCAGCGCGGCAAGGAGACCGGCGCCCAGTGCAAATGCAGGCCCGCGGCGTTCTGCCGGTTTATGCGCGGAAGTTGTTAGCATGGCGTTCGTGAAGTTCGTGCCCGTGTATCGGCTGTGCCGCATGATGCATGATGGTACCGTATGCAGGATGACTGCCCGGCATTGCAAGCGCGGCGCGCTGGGACCGGGCCGGTAACCGGCGGGGCAACGCACAATGGATATCCACTTACGCCTGGGGGTGTACACGATCGAGCAGGTAAACGGGGCGGTGGCCGTGCAAGGGCCGGATGCGTTCATTGCCCGGCAGATCGATAAGCTGTACCAGCATGGGCGGCGCACGCGCGAGATGCAGTATGTGCGGCAATTGGAGCGCGAAGATATCGAGCACACGCTTTGGCAGGCATGGTGGATTCCGGATGTGCCGCCGGATGGGCGCGAGGCCTCCGAGAGGAAGCTCGCCGAGGCGGCGGCATATGGCATCGCGCCGTGGCGCGGGGCCCTGCAACAGCAGGTGATCCTCGTGGTGGATCAGGCGGAAGAGATCGCGCGGTGGCTGCAGGCGTGCTTCCGCGAAGAAACCGGTCAGACGCCGGGCGAGGCGGGCTACGACCTGCGCATCTTCAAACGGACAGCAGGTCACGTGATGCGGCGGATGCCGGTGGCGCGCGCGCGCATGCTGCTGGCGGCCAGTCTTGCTGGGGCGCATGACGATTTCGACGCAGGTCCCATCATCAGCGAAACGCGCCAGGCCTTGCGGGATGGGCTGAAGCTCGCCGCGCCAAACTAAACACAGTCTTTACGAACCAGACACACAGGGGGCGCTGCGGCGTGTCATACTCTTTGTAGGGCGGGAGCATGGCCTTTAACGCCTATCAGCCCTGCACAAACGAGTCCCCCAGCTCGAGGCTCCCGCCCTCCCGCCAAGACGCAGGCAGCGTTGACGAATCGTACTGGCCGCGGCTAGGCTTCTGCTATTCACCCAACGCATGCTTTCGACCTGAGGAACTTCATTGTGGCGATATCTTCTGCAAGCCGGCAGGTGCTTTGCCTGTGCGGACTCGGGCTTTTGATGACGGGCTGCGTGACGGACCGGGGCGTGCACACGATACCCGTGTCGCGCGATTACGCGAATCTTGAACCGCTCGACTTGGATGCGGTGCAGGAGCGGGTCGGCCAAGCGGCGCGCGTGGGCGCTGCCCATGGGGCGCCGTATGAATTCTTCTCCGCATGGATGTATTTAGAGCATGCGCGCGAGTCGAAGTCGCAACGGGATCGGGCCGGGGTGTACGACTATGGCACGCTGGCCCGGGAAAGCGCGGACCAGGCGATCCGCGAGGGTGCGTTGTTCGAGGACCCGGGGCGGATGCCGCCGCCCGCGTCGCGCGAGGCGACGGAGGCAGCCTTCGAGGAATTGGTTCTGCGTTATGAGGCGATCGACGCCGCGCAAGCGAAGGCCGTGGCCCCCGTCCTGTACGCGCATGTGACGGCGGAATTGAGCCGGGCGGAGTACAACCTGAAGCGGGGCAACCGGTGGAAGGACGTTGCGATGCGTTTGGACATCGTGCGCGCCGACCTGAATACGATGGAAGCGCAAGACCTGGATCAGGACGGCGTGCCGGATTTGGAGGACGCGGCGCCGTGGATGCCCGAGGACCCGGATGGATTCGAGGACGGCGATGGCGCGCCCGATATGGACAATGACGAAGACGGGGTGCCGGATAGCGTTGATGCGGCTCCAAACGATCCGGAAACCTTCAACAATTGGCAAGACGCCGATGGCGCTCCAGATGAAGCGCCTGCGTTGGAGCCGGTCTATTTCGAGGCGGGCAGCGTCGCCCTTGGCAGCTCGGATAAGGGGTATCTCCAAGGGCTGGCCGATTTGCTTGCCGGGGTCCCTGAGGCGTCCATTCATGTGCAGGGGCATTCGCATAGTCACTATTCGGAGAAGTACAACCTGCAGCTTGCGCGTCGGCGGGCACAGGCCGTGCAGGGGTATCTCGTGGGAGCGGGCATGCCGGCGGAGCGTGTGAAGACCTCGTTTTACGGCGGACGGCCTGCCGGCGTGCCGGCTGCTGAACGCGACCGGGTCGACCTTGTGCTCGAATAGCAAATCCCGGGCCTCACCTTTATAGGCTGGCAAGGCCTGTGTTACGGTTACGTACGCTGACCAGGACAAGGCCAGCGCGCCCGCGCCATCTGTACCGGGCGTTCATACCCGGAGCCATGTATGACTGCAAACGCTGACGTTATGGAAGCCCAAAGCCTGGAAGCGCGTTTGAATGCGTTCGACGGCCCCTCTCGGCGTGAGGCATTGCGGGCGCTTGCGGATATGGCCGCGGGCGGCGCGCTGGATCTTCCCGAGGTCACGCGGGCCAACAACATGCATTGCCACTCTTTTTACTCGTACAACGGGTATGGCTTGTCGCCCTCGGGCATTGCTTGGGCGCTGCGTAAAGAAGGCGTCTTTGCCGCGGGCTTGGTCGATTTTGACGGGCTCGACGGCGTCGAGGAATTTCTGGAAGCCTGCGCGCTGCTTGGCTTGCGCGCGGCAGCCGGCTTGGAAACGCGCGTCTACATTCCCGCGTTCGCGGAGCATGTCGTCAACTCTCCCGGCGAACCGGGGATTTCGTATCACATGGCGGAAGGGTTCGTCTCACCCGGGGAAGCGGATGCCGCGATGCTCGCACGGTTGCGCGGCATTTCCGATGGCCGCAATCAGATGATCTTGGAGCGGGTGAATCCCATCCTTGCGCCTGTCTCGCTGGATTACGAGACGGAAGTGTTGCCCTTGACCCCCTCGGGCGGCGCCACGGAACGGCATCTATGCGCGGCGTACGCCGGCAAGGCAGAGCAGTTGTATCCAGACGCCAAGGCGCGGGTTGCGTTTTGGGCGGAGCGCCTGGGCGAACCGGCAGACAGGGTCGCGCCGATTGTAGATGACCTGCCGAAACTTGAAGCGTTGATTCGGGCACGAATGATGAAGCAAGGCGGCGCGGGCTATGTGCGTCCTGAGCCCTCGACATTTCCGGACTTGGACGCCTTCAACCGCTTCGCGCTGGCGGCGGAAGCCGTCCCGATGCAAACCTGGCTCGATGGTTTGTCCGATGGCGAACAGCGCATCGAACAACTGATGGATCTCCATCTGGAATCCGGCACGGCGGCGCTCAACATTATTCCGGACCGGAATTGGAACGTGGCGGACAAAGAGCTGGCCAAGCGAAAGATTGCGGAATTGCACCGGGTCGTCGAGCTTGCGGGCGAACGCGGCATGCCGGTCATTGCGGGCACCGAACTCAATGCACCCGGCCTGCGGCTAGTCGATGATTTTGACGCCGAGCCAATGAAGCCCGTCGCCGCGGCATTTGAAACGGGCGCCCTTATCATGTACGCACATACGCGGCTCAAGGCGGCTGGAATGGGTTATTGCAGCGCATGGTCGCGGGAGCACTTTGACAGCGTGCATGACAAGAACAGCTTTTTTCGGCGCGCCGGCGCGGCATTGGAGCCTGGAGCCCGCTTGCCGGATGCCGCGGCGGGCGCGCCAGAAGCCGTGCTTGCGGCACTTGGCGCAGGCGGGCGGTCATCCTGAGGAGCGGAGCGCACATGCGTGGAGGATTGAAGCTTAAACACATGGGTATGAGAAGGCGCAGCCGCATCGTCATTAAGACGCCGGAGCAGATCGAAGGCATACGGCGGAGTTCGCAAGTGACCAAGGCAGCGCTGGACATGGTGGCGGCCCGCATCGAGCCGGGGGTGCGGACGCAGGATCTCGACGCGTGGGTGTTCGACTTCATTCAGGACCATGGCGGCACGCCCGCTCCGCTCGGCTACAACGGCTTTCCGAAGAGCATTTGCACGAGCGTGAACGACGTGGTGCTCCATGGCATCCCAGATGGGACAGTGCTCAAGGAAGGCGATATCGTCAACGTAGATGTCACGACGATTCTGGAAGGGTATTACGGAGACAGCTCCCGCATGTTTTGCCTCGGCGAGCCGGGGCCCGAGGCGAAAAAACTGGTCGAGGTGACGCATGAATGCATGATGCTGGGCATCGAGAAGGCCCGTGCCGGCAATACGGTGGGGCACATCGGACAGGCTTGTCAGCGTCACGCTGAGCGCAATGGCTTCTCGGTCGTGCGCGAGTTTTGCGGGCATGGCGTGGGGCTCGACTTTCATGAGCCGCCGGAGATTCTGCACTTCGGGAAGAACGGCCAGGGCGCCGTCCTGCGCGAGGGCATGGTGTTCACCATAGAACCCATGATCAACGCGGGCTCGCGCGACGTGCGGACGCTTCAAGACGGTTGGACGACCGTGACGGTGGATGGGGCGTTATCGGCTCAATGGGAGCACACGATCGCTATCACCTCTACCGGTCCCGACATCCTGACCTTATGAGCCTTCGCCCCGCCGTTTCGAGGCGGCTCCTTCCCGATGCGCCGCCGGCCGGTGAAGCACGGGCTTTCGTGCCGCACGCTTT
>CAZLBS010000135.1:5660-8464 GCA_964557505.1 uncultured Nitrospiraceae bacterium
GACCTTGTCAAGGCGCACCGCGGGGCCTATTGGGATGGAGGCAGCGCGGAAGCGTGGCTCGGCGCGGCGGGGGCATGGGCGCTGCTGGCAGCTCTCATCGCTCTCGGAAGCGTGATCATCCGTGCGGCCGTGCGGGGCGGCATGGCGCCGCGGCTGGTGGCGCATGCGCCGGTTGCCGCAGGTGCTGCGGGCGCGCTGCTATGGCTGCTCATCCTTGGGCTGTCCGAACCCTCGGCATTCACCGGCCGGGGACCCACCATGGCGCTGGCAGCAGGCCTTGGGCTTTGCGCCGCCTATGCAGCAGCCGGACTGCTCTTGTATGGCTGGCGGCGTGGCTATGCCTCTTGGTTGCCGCGCTATGTGTTGGGCGGCGCCGCGTTGGGTGTGGGCGCGCTTGTTTTAGCTGATCGCGCGGCGTTTCTGCACGAATCTCGCGCGGCGATTGCAACGCTGGCCGGGCTGGCCCCGCTTGCCTTCGGGCTTTTCCTGCCGCCTGCGATTGCGTTTCGGCCGGTGCATGGCGGGCGGCTGTGGTCGGCCGGCCTTGTGGCGGTGACCGTTGGATGTGCTGTTGCCGGCAGCGCCGGCTTGCGCATGCTTGGCGCGCCACCTTCCGGGCGGTTGGCAGCATCCGGGCCGAGCTTGGTACTCATCACGACCGATGCTCAACGGGCGGATTGGTGCGCGACGTATGGGGGACCCGTGCCGACGCCGGCGCTCGATGCGCTTGCGGAACGCGGCGTGTTGTTCGAGCGGGCGTATAGCCTTGCGCCATGGACCCTCCCCTCGATGTACGCCATGTTCGCCTCGAAGTATCCGGCGAGTCTGACGCCCGGGGCCGGCTTGGAACAGTGGCAAGATGAAATGCCGCGCTACCGGTTCGAGCCGGATGGGCCGGTCTTGGCTGAATTGCTGCGCGAGCGGGGCTACCGTACCGCGGCGTTCACGGCGAATACGCTGATGGCTCAGGGGGGGGCTGCCGGCATTTTGCGCGGCTTCGACGTCACCGGCATTTGGGGGCACCGAACGCCTATCGCTTATGGGCCGTTGGAGCAGACGCCTTTGCTGCAGGGAGCGCTGATGCGGCTGGGGCTTCCAGTAGCGGCGGAGCGCCCGGCCGACACGTCGCGCGTGTTGACGCGCAAGGCGCAGGCTTATCTCCGGCAGCAGGGCGGCCAGGATGGCGGGAAGCCGTTCTTCTTATGGCTGCATTACATGGATCCGCATGGGGCATTCGCGCCGCCGCCGCCCTTCACGCCACGTGGGCCGGGCTGGGATGTGTATTGCAACGCGGACCCTTATTGGGACACGCCGCTCACGGATGCGCGCGGGCGGCTGGATGTCAGCGAAGCACAGGCAGAGCGCATCCGAGCGCTGTATCAGGCTGAGATTCGGTATGTCGACGCCCGCATTGGCGAGGTGCTCCGGACGCTGGAAGACGTTGAACTCGCGCTGGGCACGGTGGTCTGTTACACCTCAGATCACGGCGAAGAGTTTTGGGATCATGGTGAATTTGGTCATGGCCAAAGCCTTCATGAAGAGTTGATACGCGTGCCGCTTGCGATTGCCGGGCCGGGCATTGTGCGCGGACACGTTGTGGATCCCGTGTCGCACATTGATCTGATGCCGTCGTTCGCGGCCTTGCTCGGCATCGAGGCGCCGCCGGGCTGGCATGGCGAACCCTTAGATGATGCGCTGAAAGGCGGCAGGCGCCAACCCGCGCCGGTGTTCGCCGCGGGGACCAATTGTTTCAGCGGGGCGGGCCCCTTGGAAGCGGTCATTGATGGGGCATGGAAAGGGGTTCGGCCTATTGGCGCGGCGGCGCCGTCGTTGTATGCCTATCGGGGCGGCGAGGCCCGGGCGGCAGATGCCACGTTGACGCCCCAC
The DNA here is from genome assembly GCA_964557505.1 of uncultured Nitrospiraceae bacterium. Taxonomy (GTDB): domain Bacteria; phylum Hydrogenedentota; class Hydrogenedentia; order Hydrogenedentales; family CAZLBS01; genus CAZLBS01. The sequence continues at coordinate 7,548 of CAZLBS010000135.1, forward strand.
GTCGTGGAATGGCTGGCTGAAACGCTGGATGCATGGGCGGAGCAGCACCGGCATTTCCTTGGCAGCAACGGCGGGGGCTGGACGGAAGAAGCCGAGGAACGCATGCGGGCTTTTGGCTACCTGCGCTAAATGTTTCAGACCTTGGTATACTATTGCGGGTTGGGGGCGGTGTGGGTTAACCCGTTGGAGGATAGCCCCTATCGCTAACGACCAAATCAAGACCTTCTCGGTCCACGCGCCGTACGTTAAGTTCGATGCCTCAGGCGGGGTCACCGGCTGGAATGACGCCGCGCTCGACGTATTTCCGCTTCGCGGCAGCGGGCCGCTCACCATTTGGGATCTGATTCCCGCCTTGCCTGAACTCGACCCTGGCGCATTGATTGCGGAAGGGGCCCATCTTCGCTATGCCATTCGCCTCAAGAACACGCCGCGCGCCGTCGCGCTTCTGGGCGTTCCTGAGGCGGGCGCCGGGTACGTGCATCTCGATTCACCGGCGAACCATCCCATCTTGGAGGAATACCTGCTGCGCATTTCGCGCATCGGGCATGAGGCGGGCGGCGCTGGGTTTTACGGGGTGCTAGCGAAGGAAGCCGCCTCCATCATGTCGGCCAGCTATACGCTGGTGGGCGAAATCTCCGGTTATCCCGTGAAGCAACTGCATGTACATGCCTTCTATACGCCCGGCGGGCTGCAAGAACTGGGCGAACTCCCGCTTCGCGGGTCTGTGTGGGAGACGATCCTGACGGCTCCCGGCGACGGGCATGCGGTCAATAGCGGGGCTCAGGAGGCTTATCCTCAAGACGCCGTGTTGGCGACGTACGGGATCGAGAGCGTGACGGGCGTCACCGCGACGGCTCCTTCGGGCGAGAAAGTCGGCGTGCTGGCGGCCATGGAAACGGAGCCGCGGGATATCCAGC
>CAZLBS010000136.1:0-8399 GCA_964557505.1 uncultured Nitrospiraceae bacterium
TCGAGCAATTCAGACCATCACGCACCACAAGGAGATGTGTTTAGGACAGCAGTGATTCATACCATCATTATCACTATCCGGATCATTTACGCTTGTACCTTCGCGCAATTCGACTATATTGTTAAGCCCGTCGCTGTCAGCATCTTCCAACCCGTCTGGAACAAACGGGTTCAGGCCATTCGCCACCTCATCCCCATCGTTAATGAAGTCATCGTCCGTGTCTTGGTCATTAACTCGTGTTCCGGTAAGAAACTCATCAAAATTGTTAAGCCCGTCGTTGTCTGAATCCAAATCAGCATCGTTTGCTCGCGGGTTGAGTTGATTGCTCACCTCAAAACCATCCGGCATACCATCACCGTCGGTGTCAGGGTCTTGGTCTGAAGTTCCCGCGGCAACCTCTTCTGCCAGGGTCAGACCATCTCCATCTTCGTCGACGTCTACGGCAACAACAGCCAATGCATCCCTAAATACGGCATACACATAACCATCTCCAGGAGATATAGCGATAGATTGCGGACTACCCAAGGACGGACTACCATTGATGCCTGTCTGAAGGAGAGTGAGGGTCCCGGTCTCAACGTCGCGCGAAAATGCCTTGATCGTTCCCCCCGCCGCGTAGACGTACGCTCCGCCAAAAGATGCTGCAACTAAGCTGGGCTGACTCGAACCTGCGGGACGTTCTTTCTGCACAAATGTTAGTGCGCCTGTGGCCGCGTCTCGCTCAAATACCCCCAGACTGCCTTCTGTTGGGCTGCTTACGTAAAGATGACGGCCATCAGGTGAAACTGCGACAGATGCCACGTTCTCCAAGCTGTCACTGCCCCCCACACCGTCTATCTGAGCTAGGACGAATTCCAGTGCACCGGTCTCGGCATTTCTCGAAAACACTGATACGGCGTCATCACTTTGGCCAGCAGCATACACATGCGAGCCGTCCGGAGATATGGCAACAGAAGCAGCTCCTCTAAGACCCTCAATCCCGCCCGCACCATCACGTTGCGTCTCGATAAACATGAGTGCGCCGGTATCGGGGGCGCGCTCGAAAACTGCAATACTCGAATCTGAACGCTGAGCCACATAGACGTGTCTGCCATCGGGTGAGACGGCAATCGAAACAGGGTCGCCCGAAAGCCCTTCATCTTCTACACCAAGCAGCGAGATTCGTCCGCCATCTATCTCGCGGGCGTAAACTGTAATGCTGCCAGATTCAGGTGCGATGTCAGGTGCATTTGCAATATAGAGATTCGCACCGTCCGGAGATAACACCATAGATTCGGGACGCCCGGGACCTCCAGTGCCAACAGACTGCACGAAAGTCAACCGCCCTGTTCCAATGCTTCGTGCAAAAACGGAAGCGAGCGGGAAACCAGAGTTATCTGCCGCCACATAGACATGGTTGCCATCAGGCGACAAGGCCAGCGTTGAAACTCCATTCAAGTATTCGGTATCTAAGTCGCCAAACTGTGCCTCGACGAACCGCAGCGAAAACTGCTCTTGCGCATGGCAGTCTAGGGTATTGAGGCAAACAAGGACCACAATCGCCAGTGCCCGAAAGGCCATTGCCGTCACCGCCACTACTTGCGTCTTCATATGCCCCGCATCCCAATTTTCGCCCCAAATCGCCCTGCTAACAGGACTGCCATCTATAGGACGATACGCACGCGCGCAGTTGCTGTCAAGACAAATGGCCGCCTCTTCGGCAGTGTTACCCCCCCCGCTCGCGGCGGCACGTTCGGGGGAAACATGTCCTGGAATTGACGGCGCCATCTCTGGCCCGGCCGACCGGCCCTTTCATAGAAAAAATCGTGGCATTGTCAACCTCGCACCATTTGACTCTGACAAATCGCGATAGCCAGGGCATCGGCAGCGTCATCCGGTTTTGGGAGGGCGTCCAAGTTCAGCAGAATTTTGACCATCTCTTGCACCTGATGTTTGCTGGCTTTGCCATATCCCACGACCCCATTCTTGACCTCGACCGGCCCGAACTCCCCGATGGGGATGCGTGCTTGTGCGAGGGCCAAGGCGATCACCCCCCGCGCCTGCGCCACGGTGATGCCCGTGGTCACATTTTGCTTGAAATACAGTTTTTCCAGCGCAGCGCTATCCGGCCGGTACGAAGCGATCAATCCCTGCACCGCGTCAAAGATGACCTCGAGCCGTGCTTCGAACGGGGCATGCGCCTCCGTGCGAATGACGCCATGGGCGATGTGCCGGAGCCGCGAGCCCTCCCGCGACACGACGCCATACCCTGTCGTCGCCGTTCCCGGGTCGAGCCCTAAGATGATCACGCCCGGCCTCCAAAACGAAACCACCCCCAGCAGCCAAGCCGCCAGGGGTGGAAAGAAACCGCCACGCCGAGCCTACTCGCCGGCAAGCGCCGCCATCTCCTCGTCAGGAATGTCGAAGTTCGAATAGATGTCCTGCACGTCGTCGAGATCCTCGAGCACTTCCATGAGCTTGAGCACTTGCCCCGCGTCCTTACCCGTCACCTCGATCATCGTCTTCGGAATCATCGTGAGCTTCGCGTCGTCTACCTCAAGGCCCTGCTCTTCCAAACCGCCGCACACCGTGTGCAAATCGCCCGGGTCCGTGTGAATGGTGTACACGTCCTCCTCGATCTCCACATCTTCCGCCCCCGCTTCAATCGCCTTCTCGAACATGGCCTCGTCATCGGAACCCTCGGGCCGCTTCACCGTTATGGCGCCCTTCGCGTCAAAGTTCCACGATACCGCCCCGTTCTCCGCCATGCTCCCGCCGTGCTTGTTGACCAAATGCCGAATCTCGCCCACAGTGCGGTTCTTGTTGTCCGTCAGGCAATCCACCACCATGCCGACGCCCGCCGGTCCATAGCACTCGTAGCGGCTCTCTTCGTAGCTCACCCCCGGCAAGTCGCCCGTGCCCTTCTTGATCGCCTTCTCGACATTATCCTTGGGCATGTTTTGCGACTTCGCCGCCATCAACACCGTACGCAATCGCGGGTTCGCCGAGGGATCTCCGCCCCCAAGCTTCGCCGCCACGGTGATCTCCTTGGCAAGCTTCGAGAAAATCTTCCCGCGCTTCGCGTCCAGCGCGCCTTTCTTCCGCTTAATCGTGCTCCACTTCGAATGACCCGACATGTGCTGTGCAATCCTGTCTAACCGTTGGCATACGATTGGTTTCCGTTAGCACGAAAGTATACCAGCGGCATGCGCAAGCAATCACCTAAGGCCAAGCGCCTCATTGATGACCAGTTGGATATCGACCGCGTTCGTTGTACCGTTGCCATCCACATCCGTCGGCGCAATGGAATCAGCCGGTTGCTCCCGAGATGTATGTCGCGCCCATGGGGAGCAAACACGATGTCCCATAGCATCGCTCTCCCCAGCCGAAGCCGCTTTGCACCCAGGGTCATTGAGGCAGCCCCCCTATGGGGCTTGCCGCATATATGCTGCGTGCAACCCATACAAGTAACCTGTACCACAAAAAGGAGCACGGGCGTACAGCTTCATAAAAGCTTCATGCTAGACCAAGGACGTACGCGAGGAAGGCGGCCGGGCAGCCTTTGATACTGACCGCATAAATCAAGAATGGAATTTGGGGAGGAAGGCTATTCGCGGCCCAATTTGGCCAATGCAATGGCCAACGCCCGCTGCGGGTCTTTTTCCAAGACCCGTTCCCCCAGCTTGCGGGCTTGTTCCATTTCGCCAAGGCGCTGGTAGCACAGCCCCTGCCTTATCCAGATATCCAAGTAGGTAAAGTTGTAGCCGTAAGCCGAATAGAAACGGTCCTTGTGGGTGCGGTCTTCCGCCTCGCGAAAATGCTCGAGCGCGGCATGAAAGCGTTCTTGGGCAAAGCAGGTTTCGGCGCGAAGATAGTGGCCTTCGGGCTTGCTCGGGTTCAGTTCGATGCTCTTCTCGACGACCTTCTCCGCCCGCTCAAGGGCGGCATTGCTGCCGTTGAGGTCGCCGGTCAGCCGGGCCGCCTTGCCTTTCAGCAGCAGCGCGGCGAAGTTCGCCCCGCCAAGCTGGATCGCATTCTCTGCCAGCCCGGCCGCACGGTCGAAATCGCCTCCCTCAAAGGCAACCTGAGCCAGCCCGATCAGCGCCCGCGTGTCGTCCGGCTTCAAAGCCGCCACCTGCGTGTACTGCTGCCGGGCTTCTTCAAGCATGCCCGATCGAAGCAAGGCAAGGGCATAGTCCAGCTGCGCCGGCGTTTGATCCGGCCGCTTCTGCACCACCTGCTTCAGCAACGCTTGCGCGCGCTTCGCATCGCCCCGCCGGAGATAACACTTGCCCAACTGGTGATAGGCCGCCGACAACTTGTTGTTCATGCGAATGGCTTTTTCGAAGCACTCGATAGCCACGTCGACCTCGCCGCGCATGCTCGCGGTGATCCCTTCGTCGTAATAACTGTCGGCCGTCTCGCCGCCGAATGCCATCGCCCAGCACCTCCTGCCCTACGCGATCGCCTCCAGCGCCGCGCGCGCCTGCTCTTCGCTGATGTCCGTGCGCTGCACGACGTGCCCAATGCGATCCGCGACGATAAACTTCATCTGCCCCGCGCGCACCTTTTTGTCCCGGCGCATCGCCGAAACAATAGCATCGACGGGCGCCCCGCGCCATTGCACCGGCAAGCCATACTGCTCAATGCAGGCACGCTGCCGTTCGCAGAACTCCCCCGTCACCATGCCGAGCGACTCGCTCAACGCCCCCGCGCAGATCATGCCCAGTGCAACCGCCTCGCCATGCAAAAAAAACTGATAATTCGAAGCCGCTTCAATGCCATGTCCGAAGGTGTGCCCATAATTGAGATTCGCCCGCACGCCGCCTTCGCGTTCGTCGCGCCCCACGATATCCGCCTTGATCTCGCAGGAACGGCGAATTGGAAACTCCAATGCATCTAAATCTAATTCGAGAATTCGCGAGGCCTCGCGTTCCATGTGTGCGAACAATCCCTCTTCCGCGATGACCCCGTGTTTAATGACCTCGGCCAAACCGGCCCGGACCTCGCGTTCGGGGAGCGTCCGCAGCAGCGTCATATCCACGACAACCGCCGACGGCTGGTGAAATGCCCCGATGGTGTTCTTCGACAATGGATGATTTACGCCCGTCTTTCCGCCCACGCTCGAGTCCACTTGCGCGACGATAGTCGTCGGAATCTGAATATACGGGATGCCGCGCATGAACGAAGCAGCAGCATAACCCGCCACATCGCCGACAACGCCGCCGCCCAGCGCAAACACCGTGCTGCCGCGGTCCAATCCGGCCTCGAGAAACGCGCCCGTTATCTCTTCGATTCGGGCGAGCCGCTTATACGATTCTCCTGCCTTCATCGTGTACGTCACAGGAGCGAGCCGGCAATCGCGCAACAACTGCTCGACCCGTTCGCCGTATAGCGGGCCAACGTTGGAATCCGTCACAAGCCCCACTTTGCCGGTGAGCCCCAGCCGGGCGGTCAAGCTGGGAAGCGCGCGGAGCGTCTCCGTGCCAATGATGATGGGGTACGAGCGCGCACCCAAAGATACAGTCATTTCGGTCACAATAACGGCCTAATCTTTTATCGTAATGGACTTGCCCGTTTGGGCCGATTTCTCCGCCGCGAAAATAATGCCGAGCGAACGCCGGCCCTCCTCGCCCGTGCAAAACGGCTGCTCCAAGCCGAGGCATGCGCGCGCGAACCGCTTGCTGACCTCGACCCCCCACGACTCCGGATACAACTCAACCGCCGGGTCAGGAGCAAAATTGATCTCGGCGAAGGGATCATTGAAGTGGGCCACGACAGGCTTGTCCGGCCAATCAGTAATACGCAGCGAACCCTTCTCGCATTGCAGCACCATGAAATTCGCGCCAAGCCCTTTAAACGTCCATGAGGCTGCAAGCGTACCCACCGCGCCGTCGGCAAACGTCAAGCACGACACGAAGTTGTCTTCCACAGAGCCGCCCTTTTCGAGCCGCGCGGTATACGCCGAAACATGCTTTACTTCCTTGCCCGTAATGTACCGCACCAAATCTGCCTTGTGAACACCTAGATCCGCCATCGCGCCGAAGCGCGCCTTCTTCTTGTCGAAGAACCACTTCGCATCCGGGCTCCAGTTGTCTGGCCCATCATGCCCAAACACCGCATTCACATAAAGCACGCCGCCGAGGATACCGCTACGCACCACTTCCCGCGCCTTCACGTGCGCATTCACAAGCCGCTGCGTCTGATTTACAAGCAAGAGCTTTTCCGCCTTCTTCGCGGCGGCGATCATTTTTTTGCATTCGGCGTCGCTTGTTGCCATCGGCTTCTCGACCATGGTGTGAAGCCCGGCCTTCAGGCATTCCACCGTCACCTCGCAGTGCAATGCATTCGGCAGGGTTACGGTCACGCAATCGAGCGGCTCTTTCTTGAGCATCTCCCTATAATCTTTGTAGATGCGTACGTCTGGGCGCCAACGCTCGGACACCCGCCGCGCCGCATCGGTAGAAATGTCGCATAGCGCAACCAGGTCCGCCTCGTCACAATGCACGTAATCCGGAACGTGAAGGCGGTCGGCTATGGCGCCGCAGCCAATCACGGCGGCCCGCAACGGTTTTGCAGCATTCGAATGCATGATGTCTCCCGAATTCTGTTCTGAGCCACGGACAATCTGGAATGAAGGCAGGCCGCCAGATTGTAAGGAGCCGCGTTTCTAGACGCAACCAGACTCGGTTGTTGGCCCAGCGCGTACGAATGCGCTACGATCCCATCTTTCGCTTATTCTAAGGATATTTCCGCGATGTCGAACACCCCCGGCTTCCCCGAACGGAAGCTCCATCCGCAGGCATGGGTCGCGCTGGCCTTGGCCGCTCTCTACTGGGCTGCCTGGGAGCTGTGCGCCCTGTTCGTCGGCGTCTATTTATGGGTCAACAGCTTCGACCTGCAAGTGGTCTTTCAACACTATCTCGCGCTCTACATCGTCACGCCCATATTCTTCGTGATTGCCGGCTGGCTCGCGCAGCGCTTCGATCGCTTATGGGTCTACCGCGCCGGCGTCGGATTGCACGCTGTCTACTTTGGCACACTGCTGTATCTTCAGGAGCACGCCGCGGCCTATAGCCCTCATCTTGGCGCCTTGCTCGGGATCACATGGGGCTTCTTTTGGGTCGGCCACAACACCTTTAGCTTCGACGTCACATTAGCCGGCGGCCGCGAGCGCTTCTTCGGATTGCAGCAAGCCCTCAGCGGCGGCGTCCGCCTGTTCGCGCCCGTTATCGGCGGCGGCATCATCGCACTCGCTCCAGCGGAAATGCTCGGATTTCAGATCATCTTTGCAATCGCCTGCGTCATCTATCTCATCGCGCTCGCCGTCAGCATGTGGATGCCGCCTGACACAACCCGCCGGCCCTTCAATCTCAGGCGGGCCCTTTTTCCCCCAAAAGAAATGCACGATTGGCGCATCATCATGCTGGCATCGTTCACCCTCGCCGGTACATTCAACATCCTGATGTTCCTGCTCGGGCTGCTCATGTTCATTGAAACAAATGAAGAATTGGCCGTGGGGGGCTTCGGGTCATTTCAAGTCGTCGCCCACATCATCGTCGCCAGCCTGATGTCCTCGTTCATGCGGCCAGCCTTGCGGCGAAAAGCCATGCTCGCCGGCACTGCCCTGCTTGTCCTCGCAGGCACAATCATTCTGCTGCGCCTCGACGTCTGGACCTTGCTTCTTTTCGCCTTGCTCCGCTCCATCTCCGGCCCTCTGTTCGGCATCAGCCATTTCAGCATGCGCATCGACGTGATCGCCAACAGCGTCGAAGAGACGTGGCAGCGCATCGAATATCTGGCCGCTTGGGAAATTCCACTCGCCATCAGCCGCGTCATCATGATGCTCTTGTTGATGGGATTATCCGCATGGTTCACCGAAGGCAGTTTAGGAATTCGCATCGCCATCTTCTGCCTCTGCGCAATTCGGATCATTACATACATGATTCTGAGTCAGGCGTATGTTCTGAAGGATGCGGAGGAAGAAGAGCGGGCCGCGCTGGCGAAGGCTAGTCAGCCTTCTTAGATGTGCGCGCTTCAAGCACGACGGCAAGTTCACGGATCGTGTCTTTCCGATCCGGCGCCCCGTGAAACACGCGGCCATCCTTTGCCCGAACCACGAGCGAGCGGCTGCCCGGCATGCGCCATACCGTCATCTCAAATGCCTTGTCGAAATCCTCGTATGAGATGGAGACTTCCTGAGGCGGAAACACATACTCGAACACCATCTTTTCATCGTCCAGCCGCAGCCCATAGAAATACATCCAGGACTCCGTCCAGGCCATCAACAGAATCACAGATGCCACGGCGGCCCCTACCACCATGCCGAGACGCGGGCGGGCGCTGAATTGCCGCCATTGAGGACGCCGTGCGCCCGGGTACGCGCACACCGCGAAAACAACAAGCCCAAGCACAACAGC
>CAZLBS010000137.1:0-2344 GCA_964557505.1 uncultured Nitrospiraceae bacterium
AGAAAGTTTTGCGGCTTCACGTCGCGGTGAATGAACTGCCGCTCATGCGCGTGATGAATGCCCCATGCGCTCTGAATGCCGACGCGCAGGATGCGCTCGATGGCCCGCGCGGGCCCCCCGCGATAAAGGTGACCGGTCTTGATCCAGTCCCAAAGATTGCCCCCATTCACGTATTCCGCGAAGATCAACGGGATATCCGCGATGCGGCGCACGTAATAACAGGCCACGACATGCGGGTGAATGGGCAGGTTGATCCAGGTCTCGCATTCTTGCTCGACCTTCTCGAGTCCCGCCTCCCGGTTCAACACGTCGCTATGCGGCACCTTGACCGCGAGCGGGGCGTTCCAGGTTCGGTGGCGCACCTGGTACACCTTGCCCATGCCCCCCTTGCCAAGAAGCTTTTTCACCTCGTACAGGTCAAGGATATGGTCGCCCGGTTTCCATTCGTCGGGATGCGGGGCATCCCCCCGGCGTATTTTGCCAAGATCGGATTGGGTCGATTCGAACGGTTCAGACAATATCTGTTCCTCGGACAACCGTGGGCATCAGAACGCGGCAGGATAGGCTCATAGTTTAGCCCAAGCCGCCATTGCTCCCCCATTGTAGTGTCCCGCAGGCACTTGCGTCTACAGCACCTACCGTGCACACTATCGCGGGAGTTGAACGCCGGGCCGTGTGAATGCGCCCGCGCCCTCACTAATCGCCTCCTAACACATCAGTGGAAAACTCTTGTCTAGAGTGCGGCGGCCGCGCCCCGCCTCGAGACGGTCAAACCGCCTGTGCCCTCGCAGGGAACGGCGTACGAGAAGCTCACTATGGCAAAGAAACATGTCTTGGTCGTGGATGATGAGGAAGATATCCTCGAGTTGGTGGATTACAACCTGCGCAAGGCGGGCTTCGATGTGACCTGTGTCGCGACAGGGAGCGAGGTCGTGCAGCGCGCCCGCGAAGTGCTGCCCGATATTGTGTTGCTCGACATCATGCTGCCGGGCCTGGACGGTCTCGAGTTGTGCTCGTTGCTCAAGAATGATCCGAAGACGCAGCACATGCCGATTGTCATGCTGACGGCGAAGGGCGAGGAGACAGACATCGTCCATGGCCTGGAACTCGGGGCAGACGACTACGTCACCAAGCCGTTCAGTCCGAAAGTCTTGACCGCCCGCGTGCATGCCGTGCTGCGGCGGCGAGGCGAGGAAGACGGCGACGCGGAACTCGTACGCGTGGGAGAACTGGTCATCCATCCGGGGCGCCATGAAGTGACCATCAAGGGGCAACACGTCGACCTGACATATACCGAGTTCCGGGTATTGCATTGCTTGGCCCGCCGCCCGGGCTGGGTGTTTACGCGTTCCCAAATTGTCGATTCCGTCCGGGGCGAGGGCTATGCCGTCACAGACCGCGCCGTGGACGTGCAAATCGTCGGGCTCCGCAAGAAGCTAGGCGAATATGGCGACTACATAGAAACCGTGCGTGGAGTGGGCTATCGCTTTCGCGATTAGCAAGCTGCTTCCGCTTTCAAGATAACCCTGTGAGAACCGCGGCATGGGCAAGCCAGGGCGCCGGCCCCAACTTATTTGGCACATTTATCCGGTATTTCTTCTCTTCGTTGCCGTGAGCGTGACCTGCGTCGCGGTGTTGGCGAGTCTCGTCTACCGCGGCGCGCTGCTCGACGGGCACTATCAGTTATTGGCCGCGAAAGCCGAAACGGCTGCTGCCCGGCTGACGCGTGGAGCGGGGGGGCTTGATAGCCGTGGCCAAATCCTCCGTGATGCTACGCAAGCGGACCAGCTGGAAGCGGCCCTGTTCAGCGCCAGCGGCGAACTGTTGGCGGCCGCTTCGCCGGCGGGGCGTCCTGTCGACCCGGCCCGGCAGTCCAGGGAAATGGAGCTTGCCAACAGCGGAAGCCCAGGCGCCGCGCTGCGGCGGCATGAAGCCACGGGTCAAACCGCGCTCTTTTATGCCGAGCCGCTCACCCTTGACGATGCTCAAGAAGTGGTGCTGCGCTTCGCGATGCCTATAAGTGCATTGCAGCCCGCCCTTGTGCAGGGCTACATGCGCATTGCGTTGGCCGCGGTCTTCGTCGTATTCATTGCCGGGGCATGCGGCTACACCATTTCGCTTTGGACGACACGGCCCCTCCGCGAAATTCAACAAGGCGCCCGCCGCCTTGCCACAGGCGATCTCGATACGCGCATCGCCATTCCCAAGACTCGTGAACTCGGCGAACTGGCCGGGTGCTTGAACGACATGGCGGCACAGCTGCACGAGCGCCTTCGCCGCCTGGCCCGTCAGCAGCAGGGACGGCGGCGCCGTCTCCCTGTGGGTCTTGGTCTCGCGCAGGCCG
>CAZLBS010000137.1:2354-8391 GCA_964557505.1 uncultured Nitrospiraceae bacterium
ATGGCAACGAACTGGAAGCCGTTCTTTCAAGCATGAATGAAGGCGTGGTTGCGATTGATCGGGATGGCAATCTGCTCAAGATAAACCGGGCCGCCCGCAAACTCTTCAACGTTGCCGACGCCGGCGTCGAGGGGCGCAACCTTCTCGAGGTGATTCGCAATGCGGACCTGCATGCCTTCGTCGATCGGGCGCTGGAAGCAGACGACATGCACGAAGCCGAAATCGTATTGTTCGCGGAAGATGAGCGCTTCCTTCAAGTACACGGCACCCCGCTCCATGGCGCGAAAGGCGAAACCCTCGGCACGCTCATCGTGCTGAAGGATGTCACGAGGCTGCGCCGCCTCGAGACGGCTCGCAGCGAATTCGCCGCCAACGTCTCGCACGAACTGCGTACCCCCATTACCTCGATACTGGGCTACGTCGAAACCTTGGAAGACGGCGCCATCGAATCGCCGGAAGATGCCAAGCGCTTTCTGGCGGTGATCAGCCGGCAGTCACGGCGCCTCAAGCAACTCATCGATGACCTGCTTTCGCTCTCCCGCATCGAGCAGCAAGCCGAAAGCGGCCAACTCGAGGCCGTCTGGGTGGACTTGCGTGCGCTGGCCGAGGGCGCCGCGCACATTTGCCAAGACAAAGCGGACGAGGCAGGTGTTCACATCTTGGTTACGCCGGGCGAAGCGTGTCATGCCTCCGTGAACATCGCCCTCATGCGGCAGGCCGTCGTCAATCTCGTCGACAATGCGGTGAAGTATAGCGAGGCGGGGGGAGCCGTAGATGTGCGGCTGCGGCAGGAAGATGGCGCCGTTCGGATAGACGTCGCCGACCACGGCCGCGGCATCGAAAAGAAACACCTGTCCCGCTTGTTCGAGCGCTTTTACCGGGCCGATGAAGCGCGCACACGCCAGAAGGGCGGTACGGGTTTGGGCCTCGCCATCGTCAAGCACGTCATGCGGGTGCACGGGGGCAACGTGTCCGTCGAAAGCACGGTTGGAAAGGGCAGCATCTTCACCTTGCATGTACCGGTGGGCGAGCCGGATGAGTCAGAACATCCATTGGAAGCGCATCCCGCTCCGGGGCCCGCCGAGCAGCCAATCGAACACGCCGTTTAATGGCTGCGCTCGAAGCCGCTAGACCCGTTCGATGCGTATTTGACATACTCTTGACATCTGCAACTGAAGCCGGCAAAACCGAAGAGAAGTCGTAGAAATGGCATCCAGCGAACCGATTTCCGGCGCTTCCGCTGTCGAACAAGCAGGCGCCGTTCCCTCCGCGCCCGTCATCGAATCGCCGAAGGTTCGCGTGGAACAGATGGACTTCTGGTATGGCGATGCGAAGGTGTTGCACGGCATCAACCTTCGCATCCCCCAAGGCCAAGTCACGGCGCTCATTGGTCCGTCAGGCTGCGGCAAGTCCACCTTCATCCGCGTGCTCAACCGCATGAACGACGTGGTCGACGGGGCCCGTCTCGAAGGCAAAGTGCTCATTGACGGCCAGGACATCTACCGCCCCGAGACTGATGTCGTCGAATTGCGCAAACGCGTCGGCATGGTGTTTCAGAAATCGAATCCTTTCCCCAAGTCGATTTATGAAAACGTCGCCTACGGCTGCCGGATTCATGGCATGGCCGACCGCCGGAAACTTGACGACATCGTCCAGCAGAGCCTGAAGCGGGCTGGTTTATGGGAAGAAGTCCACGATCGGCTGGGGGAGAACGCCTTGAGCTTGTCGGGCGGCCAGCAGCAGCGCCTTTGCATCGCGCGCGCCCTCGCCGTAAGCCCCGAGATTCTGCTGATGGACGAGCCGGCATCGGCCCTGGACCCCCGGAGTACGGCACGTGTCGAGGAACTCATCGACGAACTGAGCGGCGAGTACACCATCGTCATCGTGACCCACAACATGCAGCAGGCCTCCCGAGTCTCCGACTACACGGCCTTCTTCTTTGAAGGCGTCCTCGTCGAATACGGCACCACTGAAGACATGTTTACCCGCCCGCAGCAAAAGCGCACGGAAGATTACATCACCGGCCGCTTCGGATAATGGATGGCTATCGTAGCCGCCCCATCCCCGTCGAATGGTTGGTTTACCAGTAGTTTTACAATCGGCCCGCCGCGAGCGAAAATCAGAAGCGTTTCACGCTTCAAACAATGCCCTAATAAAACGATAGCAAAAAAATCCTGTGAAAATGTGCATTTTGGGTCACTTTTTTCGTGACACGCAGCGTTATAGCTGGTATACTCGCGTTAGTTCAAGCGTTAGGTAGGAAGTAACAACACCCGTGTCCACCCATCTTGATCGAGAAATCGACCGCCTCAAGCGCAAGATCTTGTCCCTTGGCGCCGTCGTTGAGCAGAGTCTGCAGCAAGCCGTGAAAAGCTTGCGCGACCGCGACACGCTTTTGGCCATGCGCGTGATGAAGGGCGACCGCGTCATCGACGAGCGCGAGGTGGAAATCGAGGAAGACTGCCAGAAGATTCTCGCGCTGCATCAGCCTGTCGCCGCGGATCTCCGCTTCATTATCGCCGTGTTGAAGATCAACAGCGAATTGGAGCGCATCGGCGACGCGACCGTGAATGTCTGCGAGCGGGCCGTCTATATCCAGCAATACCCGCGGGTCGATGTTCAGTTCGATTTTGAAACCATGACCGAGCGCGTTCAACGCATGGTCCGCGATAGCCTCGATGCCCTTGTGAACATGGACTCGGCCTTGGCTTACGATGTAATCAAAAGCGATGACGGCGTCGACGAACTCAATCGGGAAATGTACATCCTCGTGCAGGACGGCATCCGCCGCAATCCGGATCAGATGGAAGCGCTCATTCACCACCTTGGCGTCGCGCGTCACCTCGAGCGCATTGGCGACCATGCCTCGAATATTGCAGAGGATGCAATCTACATGGTGGCCGGCGACATCGTACGGCACCGCCATGAGGACTTTGCCCGGGTCCATGCCGGCGGGCAGCCTTAAGCTTTACCACTCACCAAGCCTGCAACCCACACGCCTGTTGCGGCCTTAGCGCCGCGGTCTACTGCGCGCGCAGCATCGGCGGGACAGCGCTGTCTCGGGATGCCGACTCCTGCAATTGCTCCAAAATCTGTTTCGTCAAGGGCTGGTCGGGGTTTGCCTCGAGGGACTTTTGATAGGCCTCGATGGCTTGGTCCCGCTGTTGCAGGACCCGCGCGGCCGAGCCTAACGAATTCCAAGCGACGAAGTTCGAGGCATCGAGTCGTACTGAGCGGCGCAGGGGCAACAGCGCGTCGCTGGCGCGGCCCGTACTTAACAGAAAGCTGCCATAGGCCGCATGCTCCCGGGCTTCATCGGGGTAATGCCGCCGGAGCAACGTGAATCCCTCGAGCGCTTGTTGCAGCAAGGGCGCAAAGAGCCGGTTCATCCGGTTCGCCTCTTCGGGCTCGAGCGGCCGCAAGAGGGAGTTCAGCCGCTCGAAGGCGTCTGCCATCTGGCCTCGGTAGATTTCAATCGCCGTCGCGCCCGCCGCCGCCGCGTGGTTGCCGGCATCCAATTCCAATGCGGTCAGAATGGCCTCATGAGCGAGCCGGTACTGCTTGCCCCGAAAATGCAGCAGGCCAAGACGCGCCCATGCTTCAGCCTGCTCGCCCGCATCACCCTCGCTGATGACCTGCTCGTACTGGCGGCGGGCATGAGCAAGATGCCCTTTTCCCATGCGCGCGTACGCATTGGCCAACTGCAGCTGCAATTGCGGCTGGCCCCCGCCGGCGCGCTCCAATTTCTCACGCAGGCCCCGTGCCATAAGGTCGACATCGTTGGTGGTCTCAAACAGGTCTACGAAAGCGTCAAGCTCATCCGAATCGTTCAATTGCGCGGGGGGCTTTTGCAGGGCAAGATGCCGTGCCTGGCCCCGCATGCGCTCCAGCCTCGATGCGAATTGGGCGACGAGGTCTGTTTCGCCTTCTGCTTGCGCCGTTTCCAGCGAGGCCAAGAGTTCCCGGTATTCTTCGAGCAGAGACCGGTAGGTTTCCCCTTGAGCGCTTCCCGCGGCCAGCAACGCGAGGAGCGCGCCCATGGCGAAACGGCACAAACATGCAGGTCGGTTGGTCATGGTTGAATCATCCGGTTGATGAGTCGGCAGTGTTCGCGGCTGCCCATGCCGCGCCGGGATCATACTTGGCCGGCGGCAGTGGAAAAAAGCTGTTGCTCGATGGACTGGAGAAGGGGGCGCAAGCTGGACCGGTCCAGCGCGCAAACGGCATGACCTCCATAGCGCGACAGCAGGCCTTGCACCGTTTCAGGGTCTGCTTGGTCGATCTTGTTGAACACGCACAAGACCGGCTTATCCGACAGTTCAAGCGTGTGAAGGATTTCCTGCACGATGGCGAATTGCTCTTCCACTTGATGGCTCGAGGCGTCCGCCACATGGAGGAGCAGGTCGGCTTCGTGCAACTCTTCCAGGGTCGTGCGAAACGCCGCCATCAGTTCCTTGGGAAGATGACGAATGAATCCGACTGTATCGGTGATGATGATCTCGCGGTCCTCGGGAAAGCGCATGCGCCGGCTGACAGGATTCAAGGTAGCGAAGAGGGCGTCCTGCGCGACGACCTCGCTGTGCGTCGCTTGGTTGAGAAGCGTGGATTTGCCCGCATTCGTATAGCCCACGACGGAGACGACCGGCAGTTCCTTGCGCGTGCGCACATTGCGCCGCAGCCGCCGCCGCCCGCCCAACTTTTTCACCTCGCGTTCCAATTGCGCGATGCGATCGCCCACCCGGCGGCGATCAATTTCGAGCTTGGTTTCACCCGGCCCACGCCCGCCGATACCGCCCGTGAGGCGAGAGAAGGCGCTCTGCGCTTGTTTCGCGCTGAGGCGGGGGAGCATGTAGCGCAACTGCGCCAGCTCGACCTGGATGCGCCCTTCACGGGTCGTGGCCCGCTGCGCGAAAATGTCGAGAATCACCTGGGTGCGGTCGAGTACTTTCAAGTCGGTAAACGTCGCCAGGTAGTTTAGCTGCGCGGGCGTGAGATTAAGGTCGAACACCAAGACTTCCGCGCCCAGCTGCATCGCCTGGATAACGGTGTCTTTCAGGCGGCCTTTGCCCATGACATATTTCGTGTCGACGGCGCGCCGCTGGATAACCGTCTCCATCGGTTCGATGCCGACACTGCGCGCCAGTTCTATCAATTCAGCCATGGAGTCTTCCGCCGCGGCCGGGGCCTGCTGAGACACATGGACGAGAATGGCCCGCTCTCGTGTGTCGCCAGCAGAACGCGGCTTCCGATGACGGGAGAACTCATCCTCGAGCGCCTCCATGGTTTCGAGGAAGTCATCGTCTAAATCATGAACGGGGGCCGGCTTGAGCAACTCCCAGGGTCCCGTACCGTTGTTGACCGGGACGAGGTGGGCTGCATAGACCTTTCCCGGCAAGCCATTGTCCATCACCCCGATGGCCGCTACCATGTCGAGCCGGAGGAGCGCCAAGTCGGTCAAGTCGTCGTCGGTGAGGGGCTCTTGCTTGAGGTGCGTATGGACGAGGCGCAGCCCGCACAAGCGATCGCGTCCGCGCCGGTAGGCCGAGAGGTCGGGCAAGAAGAGTTGCCGTGCATCTCCCACGACCAGCTCGCGAATATCGCCCCGGCGGTCGACGAGGATGCCGACTTGCCGCTTGATCTCAGCGGAGAGTTCCGTAAGCGCACGGGCCAATTCTGGCGTAATGATGCGTTCGGGCCGCGTGCCCCGGTTTGCCAGCCGCTCCAACCGCTTCAGCGGGGCGCTCTTAAGTCCTTGCGTATGTCCCGAAATGCGAATGAGACCGGCTCCTTAGGCGCTCGATGTACCGCGCCCGGTGTACGATAAACAACAAACGGACCAAGGCTGATGCCCCGGTCCGCCGGAAAATGGTCTGCGCTTTCCGCGAGGAGTCCGCCAACGCTTATCCTTGGAGCAAGGCGCGGCGCACCAACTTTTGCGATTCGACGGCGTCCAGCGTGCGCTGGGCTTTGCGCAGTTCCGTCATGTCCAGCCGCTCGAGCTTCTTCCAGAGAATGCTGACATTGCCCACGGCGATCT
>CAZLBS010000138.1:0-5707 GCA_964557505.1 uncultured Nitrospiraceae bacterium
GATTGGCGCAAAGCTCTCGGCAGCGATGATGCCACGGCCTTCATCCCCGGGAGGTTTGGCCATGCGCTTCGAGTCGGCGGCGAGCCCGGCAGGCCCACCTTCATCCTGCGGCGCGGCGTGAGCCAAGTCAGCCACAGCATTTGTCTCTGGGTGCGGATTCCGGCAGATGCCCCCCCGGAAGAATCGGCCTTTCTTGCCTTCCGCAATCTCTACAGGAGTGGCGACACCCTCAGCATATCTTGGAACGGCGACGCCTCGACAGGGGTCTACGGGGCCCTTCGGGTAGACTACGGCAGTGGTTTCGTCATTGGCGCCGAGCCCATCAACGACGGCCAATGGCGCCACATCGTCGTTGGCGTACGCGCTGGCCGAAATTCGAACCTCGCCACGCACCTCCTGCAATACGTCGACCGCCGCCTGCAATCCCCGAGCGCCATCCAAGACGCCCGCCTGATGCGTGGCGAACAGATACTACAGCCCGTCCAAGTCCGCGGCTTCGAATTCTCCGAATACCACCCCTTCCGCGGCGCCATCGACGAACTCTTTATAGCCGTCGGCCTCCTGCGGCCCTATGAGATTTCTGGGCTGTATCTCGACAACGCTCTGCCGTTGCAATGAGAAGCCCCTGCGTCCGTTGACCGGCTTACAGCCGAATTTAAGTACAGATCCACCAGTAAAATAAAACCGCAAGCATCCTATGCAGCGTAAGCATAATGTTAAGGGGCAAGCGCCATAAAGCCACGCATGGTGCATGAAGCTACATTCAACGCTTAACATGGTCGGGGCGATAGGATTCGAACCTACGGCCTTATATGATTCTGGACATGGATTTGAGCTGTCAGAATCGACGTCTTCGTAGTCCTCTTCTTTTTGGTTCCTTTTCTTTTGTGAATGGCTGCGGAAAGGTGGATAACTCCGCGCAGCTGTCCCCCCGCTCTTCCCATGTCGCACTGTGGGATGCTAGGAAGGGTGGCGGAGCCGTTTGCGACCGAGGGCCTCAGGAAGCCAGTCCCAAAGATACCGCCGCCTCCCTTTCAACAGATTTGCCATCGAAGACCGTAGATTATCTTGAGCCGGAAGCCGGATGCGTAAGAGTGGTCAGGCAAATCACATTCGCGACAAAGCGAACGTAGCATGAACCAAAAGAATGGGAAAGCGGAACGTGAGGGCTATTGGGTTGGGCTGGACGTGTCGAAGAAGGCCTTCGATGCGGCTGTTGCCGGTCCCGACGAACGCTATCCGAGCACGCCCTTGCGCGCGTTGCCCTGGCACGCGTTCCCACGGACACAGAAAGGGGGCGCTTCGTTTCTGAACTGGTTGGATATGTTCGCGCAGCAAGGCGGGGCCCGGGTGGTCATGGAAGCCACGGGAACTTACTCGGTCGAGTTGACGACCTGGCTTATCAAGAAACGTCCGGCGCTTCGGCCCGCGATCGCCAATCCGAAGAACACGAAGTCCTTCATCGATAGCCTTTATCAACGCAACCGCACCGACGGCCTGGATGCCCGGGGACTCGCGTTTTACGGGGTGGAACGCCGCCTCGCCCACTACGAGCCACTGTCGGAAACGAGACGCCTTCTCGCAACTCAGTGCGCTGGCGGCGTGGCCTGGTTGCCACTGGTGTATGCGGGGACTGCATCGCACTTGCAGCCGGAGGCCTCTTTCAGAGCACTATAGTTTTAGAGCGTAGCGCTGCTGCACACTCCTCCGAGGAAGGGGGCTGTTTACGATATGCCGTTCCGGTGCCAGACCTCACTTGCTATACGCAAGCTCTTATTCGCTGGATCACGCGGCACACTTGAATCCCAGAAGATGCGCTCCGATAATACTCCGACAGTGCAAGGCAAGCGATCATTGAGACAAGAGAATCGTTACTGACGGTCTGTTCTGAATCGAAGCGGAGGAGCTTACATGAGTGAATCACCCTTGGTCGGCATGACTTCGCGTCGTAGAGGCGCGGGAACCGCGTGTGCCGTGTGGACGCTTTGCGCCGTTTTGTTGCAGCCCGGAGTGGTGTTCGCCGAGAGTGCGTCGACGGCGATGTTGAGCGCGGAAGAATTGCAGACCCTGGTCGCGCCAGTTGCGCTTTATCCTGATTCGCTCTTGGCCCATGTCTTGCCTGCGTCCACGGTGCCGCTTGACGTGGTGGAAGCAGCCCGTTACCTGCGCGAACACGGAGGAGAAGTCGAGGACTCACCTGACGTACCGTGGCTACCGAGTGTTCGGGCCCTGCTGCGCTTTCCCGACGTGCTCTACATGATGGATGCCGAAATCCGCTGGACGGAGGAATTGGGTCTTGCCGTTATCGCACAGCAAAGCGATGTGATGGATGCCATCCAGGATGTGCGTAAACTGGCGCAGGAGTCTGGTACGCTCGAATCGAACGACAAGATCGTCGTGGAGAGCGAGGGTGAAGTCGTCGAGATTGAACCTGCAGATCCGGAGGTGATCTACGTTCCGGTCTACGAAACGGAGGTCATCTACACTTCGGAGCCAACGACGACGGTCGTGGTTGAAGAAGACAGTAGTGATGCCGTGGCCGCCAGTGTGCTGAGCTTTGGTACGGGCGTGGTTGTGGGCGCCGCGTTTGCAGACGATGACTGCGACTGGGACGACTACACGATTGTCCACTACGGATACTATGGTTGGTATGACCCTGATCTCTATATTGACGAAGCGTGGGTTTGGTATGCGGGCCCCGGAGGAATCTATGACCCACGTGGACTCTACGATCCGCGTGGGATCTACGACCCGCGTGGCGTGGCGGACCCCCGCGGCGTTAATGATCCTCGTGGTGTATACGATCCGCGCGGCATAGCGGACCCCCGTGGCGTAACGGATCCGCGCGGGGTTAGAGACCCACGTGGCGTCTATGACCCGCGCGGGGTGGCGGACCCCCGTGGTGCGGCCGATCCAAGGGGCGTGGCGGACCCCCGTGGTGTTACAGACCCGCGCGGGATAAACGACCCCCGTGGCGCGGCCGATCCAAGGGGCGTGGCGGACCCTCGCGGCGTAACGGACCCGCGTGGGGTGAGTGACCCCCGCGGCGTTAACGACCCACGCGGTGTATACGATCCGCGTGGGGTGGCGGACCCCCGTGGCGCGGCCGATCCAAGGGGATACTCGAGGCCGACGGGTACGAGCGGCACTTTTGGTGAAGTCTCTTCAGGAATGGACATCCGAAAGTCCAGTTCGCGTGGCGCAGCAAGCCTGTCGGGAGGTGGACGCGGCGGCGCAGGTGGAGGTGGGCGCCGACGTTAGATGCCGGGGTTGTTGGCCGATGTGTGCGTTCTACCAGACTTTGTAGGTGTCGACAAACGCCGACTTGAAGAACCGAAAGGGACATCGAGTGATGTACAGGTATTCGCTAAGTGTGCTCTTCTTTATGGCGGGGTCAGTCGTGTTTACCGGATTGGCGCGGGCCGATTCCGCGGACCAACGCTATTTCGATTCGCCGAAGGCGGCGATGGATGCCTTTATTAGCGCGTGCGACAGTAAGGACCAAGCGGCGGTAATAGAAATATTGGGGCCGGCGTTTGCCGCTGCAATGGCCCGCATCGACGAAGCCGAGGTGCAGTCGAATCGAGCCAGGTTGGTCGCGCTTGCAAGGCAGGTGCAGCGCATCGAGAAACGCAGCGATACGGAATCGCTCGTTCTTCTCGGCCGCTTGCTCTGGCCCTTTCCCATTCCCATCGTTCTTGAAGACGAGGGCTGGCGTTTTGGAACGGAAGCTGGTCTGGAAGAGATTCTGCGGCGTAGGGTTGGACGAAACGAACTCACCGCAATCGCGGTCTGCCGCATCTTCGCGGACGCGCAGCGCGAATACGCTTCGCAAGACCGGGATGGAGACGGGGTTCTCGAGTATGCCCAAACTCTCCGCAGCGGTTCTGGCAAACAAGATGGCCTTTACTGGGAAGCAAACCAGGATGAGGGCGAGCCGCCTAGCCCCCTCGGTCCGTATCTTGCCCGTGCCGAGGCCACCGGCGAATCCATTGAGGCTGAGGGATTCAATGGATATCACTTCAGGGTTCTCACGGCGCAGGGTGAACACGCCCCCGGCGGCGCCCTCGACTACGTCGTCGATGGCAATATGACGGAAGGGTTTGCACTCGTTGCGTGGCCGGTCGATTACAAACGGTCTGGCGTCGTCACGTTTACCGTGAATCACCTCGGCGCTGTCTACGAAAAGGACTTGGGGGTGGAGACTGAGGCGGCGGCATTGGCCATAACCGAGTTCGACCCGGACGACGGGTGGACCTTTGTTACCGAGTGAGTTAGTCTTGGCACCTATCAAGAAATCATATCTTGGGAAGACTGTTGTCCCTCGCAAATATCCGTACTTGTTGCTGCCGTTGAACTTACACGCTGGCCCGGTTAGAGTTCAATAATTCTCGGAATCGTTTTCAAGGCCATGAATTGGGTATGCACTCAACACAATCTTTTTGCTCATCTGACGACAGAGAACCTCGCCCTTCTTCTGCAACTCCTCGTTCTGAAGCGCGGCCACAAGCGACCGCCAATCACGAGTTGGGGTCGCATGTTCTGGATAGCGGTCTCTCGTGTGTGGTCTGGTTGGCGCGATGCACTTCTTATCGTCAAGCCCGACACCGTGGTGCGATGGCACCGGCAGAAACTCAAAGCATATTGGCGCCGAAAATCTCGTAGTGGCAAGCGTGGCACACCCTCCACTGATCCAGTCGTGAGGGCCATCGTCACAAAAATGGCCAACGCCAATCCGACTTGGGGCGCACCAGAGATTCATGGCGAATTGCTCAAGCTCGGAATCGAGGTTTCGGCACGAACGATTTCCGGACTGCTGCGCCGCCACAGACGAAAACCACCTTCTCAGACGTGGCTCACGTTCATCAAAAAAACACATGCAGGAGATGGGTGCCGCAGATTTCCTCGAGGTTACAACGGTTCGGTTTCAGTTGCTCTTCGTGTTTATTGTATTGAGCCACACCCGGCGCCAGGTCGTTCACGCTAACGTGACGGCGAATCCCACAGCGGAATGGACAGCGCAGCGGATGGCGAAGGCCTTCCCATGGGATTCCGCACCGAAATTCCTGTTCCGAGACCGGGACAACATCAATGGCAATACGTATCGCCAACGTGTAGAGAATATGGGCATCGACCACGTCGTGACATCCTGCTAGAGCCCCCGGCAGAACGGATACGTGGACAGGCTCTATGGGAGCATTCATCGGGAATGCCTCGACCACGTCATCGTATTCATCAAGAACCATTTTCGCCGCGTTCTTCGCAATTGCTTCGCCTATTGTCATGAAGGCCGCACTCACCTCGGCCTGGACAAAGACACACCGAAAGAGCGACCCGTTTTAGAACCGCTTTGTCCTGATGCGAGAGTAATCGAGATTCCCCGGGTAGGCGGACTCCACCATATATACAAATGCAGTAGAGCCGCTTCAATGCCTCACAAGCCATTGTTTTCGTGGCACAACACGAGCCCTCGAACCGGAAGCCTTTCCCTGCCGTGTCCATGCTCCGCCGAGACGTTGCGCTTCAGCCCTATGCGTGCCACCACTTTCTACTACAGAATACCACTGTTCCCCTACGGTGCAAACCGAAAAGTAATGGTAGCCCGCTCGCAGGGAGTTTTCACACCTGTATACCGCATTGGCGTGTCACTCACGTGTCAAGCTTACCGGCCCGAGCAATCCCGATTGTGCGGGGCCCAGATTCTGTG
>CAZLBS010000138.1:5717-8355 GCA_964557505.1 uncultured Nitrospiraceae bacterium
AACCACCAGTATCTGCGCCACAAACCCGAAGAAGGGGCCCAGATTCTGTGCCGGTATCGTTTGATAATGCGGCGCAATGGTGTTGGCCACGTGAATGCTGATTTTGTTTTTCCCTGGCCGGACGTGGGGTGTCAGGTCGAAGGCGAACGGTCGCGCCAGCCGCACGCCGGCCGACTCGCCATTCACGAATACCTCCGCCGAAACCAGCACATTGCCCAAGTCGAGCATCAGGGTGCCAGCGATATCATCTTCCCGCAAGATGACCGTCTGGGTGTAGACACCGATGCCCGAATATGTTGGCAACGCATAGTCGCTCCAGAGGCCAGTGCGAATACGCCCGCCCTCCAACTGCAAACCAATGGGTTCGCGGAACGCCGCACCCGCGTAGGCGCCCGGCTCCTGCTCCAAGCGCAAAGCAACAGTGGACACGCCGGCAGGCGCCTGCTCAATCCACACTTGGCCTTCTTCCACGCGCGCGGGCTTTCCGTCAATCCATGCTTTCACCTGCGCACTGGTCGGCAGCGTCAGCCGCGTCAATCCCGGCGGCGCCTCGAAGCGGTACCAGCCCACACGCGCGGCGTCGTACCCTTTCACGTCGTACACGATGCCGGACACTTCCTCAAAGCACGTTAAGTACGGAGAATCGAGATCGACCGATAGAGGCCGCTTCGGCTCAGTCACTTTGCCGACGTTTGCGACGACACGCGTGCCCCACGGCTCGTCTCCCATCACCCCCGCAACGGCGACCGGTTCCCAACTGTTGTCGTCGAAGCCTGGCATCTCCCAGCCTTCGATATCTTCCATGGTCCCCTTCCAGGAAGCGTCTGTCAAGATCTGCTCTTCTGAACCATCGGCAAAGCGCATCGCACAGGCAAGCACAATACCTCGGCTATTAAATGCCTCCGGACCCTTGTTGACATTTTGCCCGGCGAACAGCTGCCCCCATATCGCGATAACATTCTCCCCTTTCCGCAAGTAGGGCGTCACGGTGAAACTCTCCGGGCGCGTCCAGTTCGACCACGGACCAATCTCTTCTTCCAGTCTGAAGCCATTGACGAACAGGCGGTATCCGCTATAGGCACTTACAACAACGCGGGCCTGTTCCGGCAATGCTTCGAGCGTGAACGACTTGCGCACGCTGCACGAGATGGTATCGCCACTCCATATCCATGCGGCATCCTCGATGGCAGGCGTTACACTGCCCCCCGCTGCTTCTGCCATCGACGTGACACTGGGTGGTGTGGCCTCCACATACAGGCGGCCATACGTGCCATCCGGCAGGTCGAGCAGCACCTCATTTTCGCCGGCATCGAGCGGCAGATTGCCCATGGCATCCTCGAACGGTTGCTCGACGCCATTGACCCATAGCCGGGCCGAGCTGTTGCGCAATTCAACCCGCAACCCGCGATGCTGCTCAGCATCCGTGCGAATGCGCGTGAAGAGCAGCTTGCGTCCTTCAGGCAGTTCTACGAAGTTCTTGTCGATGTGGCCGTCGGGATATCCCGAGTGCCCGCCCCAGGGCGCTGCTTCCGCCCGGCCGATGCGCTTGGAAAAACGTACTTCCTGCCATGCAGGCGCGTCCGGATTTGCCAAGACCGATTCCACTATGTACGCATCGTCGGGAGACGCCGTCAGACATAGCCAGTAGGGCCCAGTACTATAGAGCACACTTTCCCAATCGCTGTCGTCGAAGTTCGCGGCATGCCATTCGCCATCACCATCGCGATAGCGAAACGTGCGAACCTCCGGGCCGATAACCTCGTCCGATGGGGGCCAACGAAATTCGCCCCAATGATTGTTGCGCGTCGGGACCACCGAGAAAGACCAGTCCTCATTCAACGGGAGCGTTTCGATGACATGTTCACCTGCTGGAGCTTCGCGGCGCAGCAGGTCTCCATCGCGGAAAACGAGGCATAGCGCCGTGTTGCCCTCCATCGTGTGCTCGACCCACGTGTAGCCATCGCGCCGCTCAAAGCCGTCCACCGGCAGCACCTCGCCGGTAAACGGGTCCCAGACTTCCGGCACACCATCCACGCGGAAGCGCGCGCTCATGGCATTCGCCTGCCCTTCCAATGCGTTTTGCAGCATGTAGACGTCTACCTTGCCGCTCTTTCGGTGTGTCACATAGATGTCTTCTCGTGAGGGGACGAAGTCGCGGTCGATGTTTCCTGTGATAAGCCGCGGCAGCGCCGGCATATCTTCTTGAATAAACGCGGCAAGCCCCCCTCCGTCGAATGTCTTTTTGATGTCAGTGTCCGGCTGTTCGCCTTTGTATACGCCGAGCAAGTCTCGCAGCAGTGCATGCAGCTCAGAATCGTCGCGGCCATCTTCCGTACTGGCCGACGGCAACATGCCGTAGAACAACACTGTGCCGCTGCTGCGCGCAAGGGCCAGTGCTTTCTCCAGTACGGCACGCCGCATTGTGCGCTCGGGGCCGAAGACAAGCGCCCGGTAAGCATTGCCCGCCACGGCCAATGCGCCACTCTCAATCGTCCCCGACAAGATGGAGTCATCATCGATGATGTCGTTATCGATTCCCGCGTTGTAGATGGCACGCGACACCCGCATGTAGGTGTTCGGATTGGGCCGGTTCACGCGATTCGGCATATCCGCGAGCAGGCTGACCACAGGGTAATGC
>CAZLBS010000139.1:0-8112 GCA_964557505.1 uncultured Nitrospiraceae bacterium
AAGAGCAGCGGCGGCAAGCTGGTTTGCAGCACCAGCGTCGTGCTGCCGGCCGTGCCCACATCGAATTCGTAATGGCCCGGCTGAACGCCTTGCGGCTCGAAGAGCAACTCCCGCGAGCCGACCTCATCACCCGCCACATGAGCATTGCTAACGCGCTGCGCCGCACGCACTGCCGTCACATGCTGCGGCCGCAGGCCGGGCTTTTCCCGGTTAGCCCGAATGCGCTGCATGCGGAAGGGCTTTCCAGCAACAATGGCAAGCGAGAGAGAGGTACGCAGGATTTGTCCGCCGCCCTCGCCCCACGACCCATCAATAGTAATCATCGCATGACTCTCTTCAGTCTTCTAACCCGCAACCATTCGAGAGCCGATGCGCATGTCCTTAAGCCGCTACCGCTTTAGAATGCCGCCGCGGTTTTGCGATAAGAAAATTCCCTGAAGATTCATCTTCAACTCGTCTGGATTGTCCGACCACCACATCGCCTCTTGCTCGGTAATGAGTTTAGACTTCACCAGGCCGACCAGGCTCATGTTGAACGACTGCATGCCGTCCTCGCCCCCGCCGGATATCGCGTTCGGAATCTGCTTCAACTCGTTGTCGCGGATGAGCTGGGCGATGGCCGGATTGTTGAACATCACCTCGACGGCCGGCACGCGGCCCTTGCCGTCCGAGGAAGGAATCAGGCGCTGCGCGATGCAGGCCCGAAGCTGCAATGCCAGCTGAGACCGCACTTGCTGCTGTTGCGTTGACGGAAACAAGTCTAGGATGCGGTCGATCGTCAACATGGCGTTGGTGGTGTGCAGCGTGCTGAACACCAAGTGACCCGTTTCTGCCGCTGAAATGGCTGCCTGAAAGGTCTCCGCGTCGCGCATCTCGCCAATGAGGATCACGTCCGGGTCCTCGCGCATCGCCGCGCGCAAGGCCTTGCTGTAATCGCTCGTGTCGATGCTCACCTCCCGCTGCGTCACGATGCTCTTCTTGTTGACATGCAAGAACTCGATCGGGTCTTCCAGCGTGATGATGTGCATCCGGCGCGTTTGATTGATCAAATCGATCATGGCCGCCAGGGTGGTCGACTTGCCGCTGCCTGTCGTGCCTGTCACCAAGACCAAGCCGCGCGGAAGATTCGACGCCTTCTCCACCCCGACCGGCAGATTCAGTTCGTCGAAGTTGAAGATCTTGGCCTTCACATGGCGCATCACGATGCCGCATGAACTGCGTTGCATGAGAAAGTTCACGCGAAAGCGGCCAAGCCCCGGCACGCTATGCGCCGCGTCCATGTCCCCGGTCTCGTGGAAAACCGCATACTGCTTCTCACTCAGCATTTCTTTGGCAAACCGCAAGGTGTCGTCTGGGTTCAGTTGCGCATCGCCCACGAATCGGATGACGCCGTCAATGCGCACCGCAGGCGGACTGCCCACCGTCAGATGGACATCCGATGCCCCATTCTTGACCGCATAGGCCAAAATCTTATCCAGCTTGAAGGCCCGTTTATTGCTTCCATTTGCCTCGCTGATGGCATCGCTCATGAGTGCAGTGCTCCTGCATTGGCCTTTATTTTACGTACGATTGAAATGATGTCGTGCATGTCTTCCTCGGGCCCCAGCAAGAATCGGTGATGCAAGGCCAGAGCTTGATCAGCGCATAGCGCTTCTGCCACCGGGCAGTGCACGTCTCCGTAATCGCGTCCTTTAATTTGCGCACACATGGGCTGCCGGTACAGCGGGATGGCATACAGCGTGCTGAAGGGCAGCCCTTCGGCTTTGGCCGCTTCCACAAATTGCGCCCTCGAACAACCGAAGGCCTGCTCATCGAAGCGCATGCAATAAAGGTGATACGCCCGGCGCGTCATTTCAGGGCGGCCAGGCTGCGGGGTGATGCCCTCGATGTCGCCCAGCCCTTCATCCAACAGGGCCGCGTTACGGATGCGCAACTCTGTCTCATCGCCAAGCCGATCGAGGTGGCCGTTCAACAGAGCACCCTGAAGTTCGGTCAGGCGTGCGTTCGTGCCAATGACATGATGTTCAAACCAGGCTCCCTCCGGCGTGCGGCCGCTGTTGGTCATCGATCGCATGCGCGCCGCCAGCGCATCATCATCAGTCAAGATGCAGCCGCCTTCCGCCGCCGTGATGTTTTTCGACTGCTGAAAACTGAACACGCCGCACATGCCCAGGGCCCCAGTCCCCTTGCCCTTGTACTTCGCGCCCCACGAATGGCACGCATCTTCGACGACATACAAATTATGCTCACAAGCGATGGCATTGATCCGGTCCATGTCCGCCAAGCAACTGCCAAAATGGACAGGCATGATCGCCTTGGTCCGCTCAGTAATCGCCGCCTCGATCTGGTCCGGATTCATGCACCAGCTATCGTCGACATCCACGAATACGGGGGCAGCGCCAACGCGGGCAACGGTCATGGCCGTAGCCACGAACGTGTACGGCGGCACAATCACTTCATCTCCGGGCCCGGCGCCCAGCGCCTGAAGCGCGATCTCTGCGGCAGCAGTTCCGCTCGTGCAGGTCACGCAGTGCTTGGCGTCTTGGAACGCCGCATAGCGCTCTTCGAAGCGTTTCACTTCTTCGCCATACCACCATTTTCCGCTGTCGTAGACGCGCAGGAGCGCCTCGCGGTCGGCCGCATGCGGCGCCGGCCAAGACGGCCACGAGTCCACCGTACGCAGGGCGGCGCCGCCATGAAGCGCCAAGGGTTCTGCCGTATGCGTCGTCATAGTCAAAATAAACCTTTCCTATTCTTTTGCGCGTAGTGTAGCGTGTCCGGCCCAGGAATGCATGCACACTTCCTGGCCTCGCGGTTGGCCTCATGATGGGGCGGCCCATTACCCTATGGCCCAAAAGGCGAGGATTCATGCACTACCTTCAGCGGTTTTGGCTTCCCCTGTTGCTTGGGTCCCTGGCGCTCACGGCCGTCGGGCTGCTCACCGGATTCTGGACAGGCTTCTTCTTTTTGCCCCTTATCCTCATCTTCCCCCCCTTTGGCGGGCGCGGGCAGAATGGCGGCTAGCCGTGCCTAGTAAACGCATACGCATCTGGCTTGGTGAACGAGAGCATTCGGTGCCAGAAGGCCAAAGCCTCTTCAGTCTGCGCGATGCGCTCCACCCACGCGCCGATGTCGTCGTGCACAACGGCGCGCCGGCAGCGCAAGACGCGGTCCTGCAGGAAGAGGAACTCGAAGGGCTCATGGCCGCGCGCCACACGCCCGGAGTGCATCGAAAAGTGAAGGCCGCGTGCATCGGCATTGCCGGGCTTGGCGGACTAGGCTCTACGGTTGCAATTGCCCTGGCCCGTATCGGCATCGGACGCCTCATTCTCGCCGACTATGACGTGGTCGAGCCCAGCAACCTCAACCGCCAGCAGTACTTCGTCGATCAGTTGGGCATGCCGAAAACGGAAGCGCTTGCCGAAAACCTCGCGCGCATTAATCCCTACGTAGCGCTCGACTGCCATCCTGTGCGCCTGACGCCCGAGAATGTTGCCGTCATCTATAACGACGCGCACATCCTGGTGGAAGCCTTCGACCGCGCTGACCAAAAAGCGATGCTCACCATCGCCTTCGTCACGGCATTTCCCGGGCGCCCCATCATTACCGCGGCAGGGCTTGCGGGGCACATGCCGGGCAACACGATCCGCACCAAGAAGCGGGCTGCCCAAATCTACGTTGTGGGAGATGGAGAAACGGCAGCCCGCCCGGGTACTGGACTCATGGCCCCAAGAGTGGGAATCGCCGCTCATCATCAAGCTAACGCCGTGCTCAGGCTCGTGTTGGGGGAAGAACCTGAGTGAGCAGAACGCGGACACGGCCATACACGCGATACACGCACGAAGTCACCGGCGCCTTCTGCCGCCGCGTCTTCGCTGGCCCGGCCGTTTTCGTTTTGAACTCCCTTGGGCTTCACCGGTCACGGAAGGCGGCGTCACCTCAATGTGCTCCGGAGCGCCGATGACAATCTCACCTTCCTTGAAATCCGCGACATCGTTGTACGAACCGCAGCGGGGGCATTGCGACAACGTCCGGCCGCTTTCGTCCAGGTACACATAGCCGCAAATCGCGCAACGCCAGCGGTACTGTTCTTCGAGCGTGCGGTGCGTGCGTTGTTCGGTCAGCCCGGTCCATGCCCATATGACAATGGCAATCGCCAGCAAAATGCCGCTATAGAGCAGCAGCGCGCCATTCAGGCTAATCGCAATCATGACTCGTCCTCGTCAGAATTGCGTACCCGGTCCAGCGGCAAATCCAGGCGAATGGGCGCGTCGACTTCCCGCGGCGCATCTTCAAGCGGCAGCAGCGCCGGCTGGCGAGGCCTGCGCGCATCGTCCGGTTCGGCCTCGATGACCAGGGTCCCGTGCTGGCTCGCCGTTCCCGGGGCGGGCGCAAAGCGGTAATCTGCCAAGGCTTCGCGCACGGCTTGCTCGGCCCGGGGGCCGCCGCCCATGCCCAACACATCGACCACCGCCCCCGTGGCATCGACCTCGAACAATACCCGCATCGGAAGCGGAAGCGACTCTGGGTTCGCCGCGGCAAGCGCGGGGATGGGCGGCGCAAACAGCAAGGCCCGCCCGGTCGGACGCGTGAGCCACTCCACCGTGGCGGAATATCCTAAGGCCGGCTGCGAGGAAAGCGCGCCGTTGGGGATCGAAGGGGCCTCAGCCAAAGACTGCCCCGGGCCATCCCCCAGCCGCTCCGATGGGGCGCGAGGCTCCAAGGCCTCGCCAGGGGCCGGCAATTCCTCAAGGGGCGGCACTTCGGGAAGGGGCTCATCTATCCTCCGCCGTGACGCGATGGATTCGCGCAACGCCGCGACCTGTTCATCCAAATTTAGCGCGGCCTCGGAGCGCCGCAAAAACCCTGTTTCGACTTCGGGCGAAGACAACGCCGCGATGTCGATTTGGCTCAAGTCCGCGACATCCAGTTGAGGCAAGGTCACCTGCGGCAATGCCGCAAAGGGGTCTGGTCTTCCGCCGTCCAGGGCCGCCGCGGCCCCCCGTGCCAAAAAGGGATTGCGTAAAGGGCCGTCGCCCCCATCCCTGAAGGCCTGCGCCCGGAGCATCTCCTCGATGTTTGGCATTTGAAGCGTCACGCTCCGCGGCCGGAACATCGGCTCTAAGGTCCGGGGATTCACCACATCGAATTGGTGATACGTAATGACGGGCCGGAAAAACGGAATTTGAATGCTGAACACGGTCACCATTGAAAGGTGAAACACCAGAGAGATCAGCAGCGCTATGTAAAAAACACGGTTGGATTCCATTAGGCCGCCCCGGTGCGCGGCTGCTTCACGATTCCTCGCGCAGCGGTTCCGCGGCGATGCCGAAGCGCGAGATGCCCAGGCTCGTCGCGATGCCGACGACACGCACGAACCGGCCATGGTCGGCGCGGGCATCGCACCGAATCAGCATAATGAGGTCGGGCTGCGTCTCCCGCGCCTGCACCAGCCGTTCCGATAACTCCTGCCAGGTCTCGATTTCCTCGTCGTTAAAATATACGGGACCTTTCCCGTCCGGTCCGCCCTCGCCAAGGGTCATCGTAATGGTGACGTCCTTGTTCTCAAGGTTGGCAGTCCCTTCGGCTTCCGGCATCTGAACCTGAACGGACGTCTGCACGACGAAGGTCGTCGTCAACATAAAGAAAATCAGCAACTGAAAGACGACGTCAATCAGGGGCGTCAGGTCGACCGTTGCGCGGACCTTGCGCTTTTCCGAGTCTGTGCGCTTGAACTTCATGCGAGTGCCGCGGCCCGCTGCTGCCTAAATCTCATATTCACTTCGGTCTTTCGTCAACAACTCGACCAACTCGCTCGAGGAGATTTCCATCTCCAACACCATCCCTTCCACGCGCGCCACAAAATAGTTGTAGGCGACCAATGTCGGGATGGCGACCGTCAGCCCCGCGGCGGTGGTCACCAGAGCATTCGAAATGCCTTCAGCCAAATCCGCCGGATTTACCTCGCCCTGCTTGTACTGAATCTGCGCGAACGCACGGATCATGCCGGCCACCGTGCCCAACAAGCCGAGGAGCGGGGCGATGTTGGCGCAGGTGGCCAGGGCCGAAAGGTAGCGCTCCAAGCGCGGAATCTCCAAATGCCCGGCATCCTCGACGGCCTCGCGCACGTCCTCCTTGCTGCGGTTATGCTTGAGAATCCCCGCCTTCATGATCCGCGCGATGGGCCCTTCCGTTTCATCGCAAATCTCGAGCGCCTCCTGCACCCGGTTCTGGCGCAACACGGTCCGCATCGTGTCCATGAATTCACGGGTGTTGATGCTGGCGCGGCGCAACGTGAAGAAGCGCTCGATACAGATCGCGAGCGCGATGACGGAGCACGCCATGATCGGAATCATCAACACGCCGCCTTGGAAAATGATCTCGACCCAATCGACCTGCTGTTCCAACGTTATGACTCTCCCCGGCTCTGTCAATGGGTAGCGGCGCCGCAGAGGCATGGCGCGCAGTGTCTTGCATCAGAAGATAATAGGGAAGCCTGCAAGCCCTGCGCAAAGCCACGACAGCCGAATCCCGTGGACGCCCGCTTTGCCCCAAGAGATGAGCCAGGCGCGCACAAAGGATGGCCGCCTGGATGTCCCTTCCGGCCTGCATGTGGTATCCTCTCCGGTTGCATCCCAAGGCTTTTTTCAAGCCTGCGTACAAGCCGCTGCAGGGGTTCTTCCCCCCGAACGTTTTTGGAATGTCATTGTGAAACGCCAATTTGTCGATATGTTGCAGGACGGCGACGTCGTGAATGATTACTTCGTCGCGGTGCGGAAGGATTTACGGGAGAGCCAGCGCGGCTCCAAGTTTCTCGGCTGCGTCTTTAAGGACCGGACCGGCGAGATTGGCGGCATCACATGGAACAACGCCGCCAATATGGCGGGCCAGTTCGAATTGGGACAAGTGGTGAACGTACGCGGAAAGGTGCACGTGCACAAGGACCGCCTCCAGGTTCTGGTCGATCAGATCTTGCCGCTGCGGGATGAAGAGTACGAAGAGTCCGATCTGGTTCATATTCCTCAGGACCTTAAGCGGGTGGTGGACGAGCTCTGGGCCATCCTCGAGACCATGACCAATCCGTGGCTCAAGCAATTCTGCGAGAAACTCCGGGAAGACGAGGCGTTTGTAGACGGCTTCACCCAGGCGCCGGCGGGCAAAAATTGGCATCACGCGTATCCTGGCGGGCTCGCCAAGCATTGTCTGGAGTTGGCGCACGTGGCCATTCATGTCTGCGACGTATTCCGCCATGTCGACCGCGACTTAGTTTTGGCCGGGGTGCTCATGCATGATGTCGGCAAAATTGAGGAGATGAGCCAGGGGTTGTACATCGAGTACACCAAGGCCGGGAAGCTGGTGGGGCATGTGGCCATCGGTCTGGAACGGGCCGAGCGGGTCATTGCACAGATCGACGGCTTTCCCGAAGACCTTCGGCTGCACTTGCAACACCTGATTTTGAGCCACAACGGCAGCTTGGAATTCGGTTCGCCGGTTGTACCGAAGACGCTCGAGGCGCTGGTCTTGAGCAAGCTGGATGACTTGTGCGCGCAGGTCGACGCGTTCACACGCATCATCGAAGAGACGCGGGCCAGTGGGGAAGAATGGTCGCCGTTTATGCCGCTCATTCAGCGGCAGATATGGGCGGGGGCGCATCCCCACACCGACTGACCCTACGAGACTGCATTGAAGTAGAGGCATCAATCATGTCGAAACGCAAGGCGATGGTCGTCGACGATGACCCTGAAGTCCGCGACGTGCTCACGTTGTTGCTCGAAGACGCTGGCTGGGAGGTCGTGTGTGCCGCGGATGGCGACGAAGCGGTCATGCTCATCGCCTCGGAATTGCCCGACTTGGTGGTCCTAGACCTGCGCATGCCCGGGCTGGATGGCACAGGAGTGCTTCGAGACATGCGGTCGGACCCGCGCACCTGCCACATTCCGGCCATCATGGTCACGGCAGCGAACCAGTTGGAGTTGGGCACGCCCAAGGACGCGGATGCGATTGGCAAAATGGCGAACGCATCGCCCCCAGAGGCCTTCCTTGAAAAGCCCGTCGATCGGGAGGCCTTTCACGAAGCATTGGAGCACGTCATGGCGGGTCATGGCGGGGCCG
>CAZLBS010000139.1:8122-8354 GCA_964557505.1 uncultured Nitrospiraceae bacterium
GCGCGATGCTGCGGTGGCGTCTTTCTATCATTCTCGGGATAGCGGGAGCGCTGTGCGGGGCCTGTGCAACGGCGCCGCCGGAGCCGATTGAGATGTTCGGACCGGGGACCCAAGTCATCGCGCACCGGGGCGCCAGCGCCTATGCGCCTGAAAACACCATGGCCGCGTTCAAGCTGGCGCATGAGATGGGGGCGGACTGGTTCGAGCTGGACTGCATGCTGAGCGCCGACGG
>CAZLBS010000140.1:0-2947 GCA_964557505.1 uncultured Nitrospiraceae bacterium
TTGAACTTGCCGTCAAACCGGCGCGCGTCATAATCCACGCTCGGCGGCATCGCGCTGGTAACGCTCGCGCACGCCCCGGTCTCTGGTGTCTACAAGCACCTCGCGTCCCGTCTCCGCGTCCACCACGGAAACCAGCCCCACGTTCGGCAGCATTTCCTCACGCGGGTCCGTCACGCAAATCGCCACGACGTCATGCCGCTTGTTGGCAATGCGCAAGGGGGCTTCGTAATCCTCCGCCATGAAGTCGGACACCAAAAACGTCACCGCTTTCCGGCGGCAGACGCCGTTCAGAAAATGAAGCGCATTCGGGATGTTCGTCCGCGTGCCTTGCGGCTCGAAGAATAGCACCTCGCGTATGACCCGGAGCACATGCTTGCGCCCTTTTTTCGGCGGGACATACAGCTCGATGTCATCGGTGAAAATAATGAGGCCGACTTTGTCATTATTCTGAATCGCGGAAAATGCGAGAACCGCGCAAAGCTCGGCGGCCAGTTCATTCTTGAAGCGGCGGACACTGCCGAAGCGCCCCGAGCCCGACATATCGACCATCAGCATCACCGTCAGTTCCCGCTCTTCCGCGAGAATCTTGACGAAGGGGGTATTCTGCCGGGCGGTCACTTTCCAGTCGATCAGACGGATGTCGTCGCCGGGGACATACTCGCGCACCTCGGCGAATTCCATCCCCTGGCCTTTGAAGACAGACTCGTACTGCCCCGCAAGGATGTCGTTCACCATCCGAGCCGTCCGGATCTGAATCCGCCGGATCTCCGACATCACCTCCTGCGGAATCATGACGAGATCCACCACAAAGGCCCGAAGGGCCGCACTGATAGCGGGAATCGAATCTCCATTGTAGCCATTAATCGTCCCATCCGGCTTTGAAACGCAGTATTTGGATTGAGCTCAGCGCAGGGGTCAAATGCATGCTGCAGTGCGGCGCTCCAAACTTCCAGAGCCACATGGCATGCAGTTGTGCTTCTCGTTCACCCACCTCCAGCATCGCAAACCATCTTTCAATTCGCCATAAAGCTCGGCCAAGTCCCTGCAAACAACCAGGACAGGACCCTTGTCTCCTTCGTCCAAGTGGTTTTGCCGCTCCAACAAGTCCAGGTCGGTAGAGAACCTCTTGCGCAAGGAAGCGTCTGGTGCAAACTCGACATCAACGAGCGAACCTAGGTCGTCAAAGGCCCGATCGTCGTCGTCGTCTTCCGGCCAAGGCAGTCGAATCCGCGCACCAACAAGATCTGCCAATAGCTCCGCTAGTGCCAAATAGTCGGGCCGCGATGTCAGGTCATCAAGGTAAGTGCAGTAGGCGTTAGCCGCCGCTGCAAATCCCTCAGCCTCATCGAGTCCAGCCATCTTCTCGGCTTTCGCGATCATCGTCAGTTTACTCGCAACTTGGACATCAACCATTCACCATTCTCGTGATGCCGTCCCGCATGTACGGAGTGTGAAAATTGCGAAGGAGGCCGAGCCATGCTCCACTTAGCTTCAAGTAGGTGAGCCGTTGTGCCTTGTGCAGCTCAGTTACCTTCTCGACTGCCTTCAACTCCAACACGATGGGGCCTTCAACTAAAATGTGAATAGGATATCCCGCATCCAAATCTTCACCTTTGTAGGCGATAGGCAACACAACTTGCCTCTGGTGTTCAATCTCCTTCATCGCCAACTCTTTCGATAGACATGTCTCGCAGGTCGATTCGAGCAACCCAGGCCCAAGCTCCTGATGCACCTCGATCGCCGCACCAATCACCCGCTGACTAAGCGCATCAATTTCAGCTCGAGGCATCTCCAAATTCATTCACAAATCTCAGGATTGCAGGCTTATCACATCCAGCAGTGCGGCCCTGTGTGGCCGTCGTGCCTTTGTGGGCGGTCCCTCTTACGGCACAGGGACGGTATCAAGCACCTGCCGGATGATGTCTTCGCTCATGAGGTTCTCGGCTTCCGCTTCGTAGGTTACGCTCACGCGGTGACGCAGGATATCCATGGCGACTTGCTTCACGTCGTTCGGAAAGACGTTGCCTTCGCCTTGAAGAAATGCCATGGCACGGGCGCCCTGCTGGAGGTAGATCGTCGCGCGCGGCGACGCGCCATATTCGATCAGGTGCTTCAGGTTCAGGCCGAACGCCTCCGGATAGCGGGTCGCATGAACGATGTCGACGATGTAGTTTTTCGCTTTGTCGTCCACGTAGATCTGGTTGACAATCTCGCGCGCCTGGCGAATGTCATCGCGCGTGACGCACTGCTCGATGGTGTGTTCATGCAACACATCGACCCGGTCCATGATCTCGCGTTCTTCCGCTTTAGATGGATAGCCAATCTTGATCTTCATCATGAAGCGGTCGACCTGGGCTTCGGGCAGGGGGTATGTGCCTTCCTGCTCGATGGGGTTCTGCGTGGCCAGCACCATGAACGGCTCGTCGAGATGGAAAGTTTCCTCGCCAATCGTCACCTGCCGCTCTTGCATGGCCTCGAGCAACGCGCTTTGCACCTTGGCCGGCGCGCGGTTAATCTCGTCCGCGAGAATGATGTTGCCGAAGATGGGCCCCTTCTTCGTCGTAAAGTCGCCGGTCTTTGGGTTGTACACCAACGTCCCGATAAGGTCGGCCGGCAGGAGATCGGGCGTGAATTGCAGGCGGCTGAAGTGGCAGTCTACGGCCTGCGCCAGCGCCTTCACAGCGGTGGTTTTCGCAAGCCCCGGGACGCCCTCGAGCAGCACATGGCCGTTCGACAATATGCCCACCAGCAAGCGGTCCACCATGTATTGCTGGCCAACAATGACCTCGCCAATTTTGGACCGCAAGCGCTGGATGAACGGCGCTTGCGATTCCACCTGCCGCCGGATGGCGTCGACATTTACGGCAGGCGCCCCGGCCGCCACTCCACTACTGCTCATGCTGCTTGCTCCTTGCGATGGTTGGAAAGGGCGCGCTCCACCGCGCGC
>CAZLBS010000140.1:2957-8243 GCA_964557505.1 uncultured Nitrospiraceae bacterium
GGGTATCGGGCGAAGGGGTCTCATTGCGATAGCCGGTTCCCTCGACGCGTTCGCGCAAGGCGGCTTTCAAGTCTTTCTCTTGCGGCGCGCCCAATTCAAGGGCGTTGGAAAGGCTCTTGTAAAACTCGTAGTAGGCCCCGTCGATGCGATGCATGCGCGCTGCTTCCAAGGCTGCATAGGCAGGAGAATCGGGCGTCCCGGCATGCTGGGGCGCGGGCTGGGACTGGCCGCGGCGCAGGGGTTTCGCCACCAGCCAGCCCAGCCCGCCGAACAAGAGGAGTCCAATAAGGCCGCCGAGGAGCCAGGCTAGGGGTCTATGGGGTCTCACCTCCACGGGGAATGGAGGAACTCTCAATGCGGAGAGTTGTGTGGGTGTTGGGGCATTTGGGTCTGCAGGCGTTGCGCCCCTCGGCGAGACCTCCTCTTGTAAGAGCTGTTGTTGATCGATGTATCGAATCTGCATCTCCGGGAACTCGCGCGTCCCGGACAGTGAAGGAACGACTTCGATGGTATAGGCGATGACAGGGTCGTCTTGGCGGGTGCGGGTATCTTGTGCGATGACCTCTGCTTCGCCCCAGTCGAACGATTCGAACGCAGGGGGATACACGCTGTAAGCATTCAATGGGCCGTCCCACGTGATCTCGACGCGAAAGCTGAAGGGCTCTGCCAGCGGCAGAGGGGTTGTTGCAGGAGGAACGATCTCCGCTGACGGTGCTTCAGCGGCGCCAGCAAGCGATAGTACAGCCGCTGCGATTGCCCCAAATCCGTTCACGATAGGCCCTTTCTACGTAGTGCTCCGTGCTGAAAACGCACAGGGAATGCCGAAATGCCGCGCCTTCCCAAACGGTTTTGCGACAATATGTTGAGACTTTGTGAAGCCCCGAAATGGCTGCCTGTTTTGGGGTACAATGCGTATGCGGTGGCGGATTTCAGGTTTGCCGCACGCCATACCATATTCCGATTGGGGCCGTTGCGTCCAAGCGTTCGCAGGACGCTTCGTGTGCCAGCCGCGCTTGAGTGGAATCTTGCGCGATTTGAAACCGTTTCTCTGACCCCATGAAGGATGCTGCTAGGAGGATGATTGTCATTGGCCAATTCTATCGGCAGCGCGCCGGCCGCCATCGAAGATGTTCTGTATGTCGGCCAGCGCGTGTTCTTCTACCCCGAACCGCATAAGAAGGACAGCAAGTGTTTCGACGGCGTAATCCGCGGTTGGCAGCGCGACAGCTATGTTCTGTTGGAGCTTCGCCAGGAAGCGCAGCGGACGCTGGTGTTTCGTGAGGCGAGCCCCTGCAGCATTCGTTTCCTCAAGGATGGGCAGGCCTGCGCCATCGACTCCTATGTGCTGACGTCGCAAGTGCTCGCCCGGCGTCCCACGGTACGGGCCGCCTGGACGGACAGCTTGCGCGTGGCCAGCCTGCGCAAATTCGAGCGCATTGACGTGAGCATAGAATGCACCGTCCATGAGGAGGGCATGCCCGTGCCAGGCGAGGTGCGCGACATCAGCCTGGGGGGCTTGTGCATCCACTCGCTGTGCAGCTCACCGGTGGGCGCGGTAATCGAATGCAGCTTTCATTTGCCTGATGGCCAGGAAATCAATCAAGTGCCCTTAATCGTGCGCAACAACCGGCGCGATGCGCAAGGAGGCGCCGTGCTGGGATGCGCTTTTCAGGATGCCAACGGCGAAGACGCCAAGGCTGTGGGCTTCTACATTACGACCACGATGCTGCGCTTTCGCGGCAATGGCGGCGTCCTGACCGCGCTCGCTGTCGATGATGAGTCGGCTGAGTTGCGGGGCTTGCGGTCAAGCCTGAACCAATTGGGCTGCCGCCTAGAGGTAATCGGCAATCTAATGGACGGCTTGTTCCGCGCCCGTCTCATTGCGCCCACCTTCATTCTCCTGCGCTACCATTGGGAACACTTCACCACGGTGGACATTTGCCGCCTGATTCGCACTTCCCGCGCGCTCAGCACCACCCCAATTTTTGTCTATGGCGGGCCTGGCCATCAGGTGGAGCAAGAACTGCAGGCCGCGGGCGCCACAGCCTATCTCAACACCCTTGCCGAACCACACCGTGCGCTTGGCTTCCTGGTAGAGCGCGTACCCCGCCTGAATCCTGACGACGACACGATGTAGGACGATTCGCACCGGAGCCCCCCTCGTACGTTATGCTGGACACCGAGAGTTTCCGCGCAGCGTTCTCAGCAAAGGCCAGATGCATGTCCCCGTCAACAGACTTGATCGCGCCCTTTCACGGCACCACGATTTTGAGCGTCCGGCGCGATGGCATCGTGGCGTTGGGCGGCGACGGACAAGTGACCCTAGGCGACACGGTCATGAAATCGAGCGCGACGAAAGTGCGGCGCCTTGCCGATGGGAAGGTGTTGGCGGGGTTTGCTGGGGCGGTGTCCGACGCCCTTACGTTGTTCGAGCGGTTCGAGGGCAAACTCAACGAGTATCATCAGTTGGTGCGTGCAGCGGTCGAATTGGGGAAGCAATGGCGCACGGACAAGTACCTTCGCCAGCTTAATGCCCTGCTTGCCGTCTGCGACAAGGAAACCTCATTGCTTGTCGCGGGCACGGGTGAAGTGATTGAGCCCGACGACGGCATCCTAGCTGTCGGCTCAGGCGGGCCGTATGCGCTTGCCGCGGCGCGCGCCCTTGCGGCCCACTCCGATTTGTCCGCCGAGGAGATTGTCCGCGAGGCGCTCAATACTGCCGCGGGCATCTGTGTCTACACCAACAATCACCTGACCATCGAGACCCTTTAGCGGGCGGAAGAAAGCACGCATGAGAACACCCATGCGTGCTTGGCGGCGTGTTGAGGAGGTGGGTCAGCCCTGCTCGTCGGCGCTGGGACCATAGAGCGCGGGGAGCGGGAGGTCATTCAGGCGCATGTAGACCGTCAGTTGACCGCGGTGATGGATGACATGATTGAGGATCATTCCCCGCAGCACCTGAATGCGGGGCATTTCGAAAATGACTTGGCCATTCATCGACAGCGACCAGGGCTGCATCAACTTATCATCGGGAACCGCCGCGAGCATCTCCAATGATTTGGGCAATTCCCGGTCAAAGGCTTCAAGTGCCTCAGCCGGCGACGCGGCAATCCAAGGCTCATAGCCATCAACGGAGATGCCATCGGTTTCAATAGTCGATTGAAGCCAGGAGCCGTGCGTCGTAACCAAGTGACTCGCCAACTCGGCTGTCGACATCGACTTCTCGTGAGGGCGGTAGCCCCACACGGCTTCGGTTAGCCGCTCCAGTACCTTGCGGGTCTGCCCCGCCTCATACTGAAACTCCATTGCCATCGGCTCGATCATGCCCATTCTGTATCCTCTCTTGGCGCGCCCTGCGGGCCCAATCCCGCAAGAGGCTAGCGCCCGTAGGATAGCATGGGGTCAACCATCACGCGCCGAGCGATTTGCGGAGCTTTTCCATGAAGCGCTTGTGAAGGGGATGAGACTGCTCTTGCTTTTCCGAGAGTTCCTGAAACTGCTTGAGCAGGTCCTTCATCTCGGGGGAGAGGCGCGTCGGCACCTCGACCTGAATCTGAACAATCTCATCGCCGTGGCGGTAGCCGCGCAAGTCTGGAATGCCCATGCCGCGCAAGCGCAGGTTGGTGCCTGACTGCGTGCCCGCGGGGACTTTCAACTCTGCTTCGCCCTTCAACGTGGGTACGCGAATCGTGGTGCCAAGCGCAGCCTCGGCAAAGCTGATCGGCACTTCGCAAATGATGTCGTTGCCATCCCGCTCGAAGATGTCGTGCTCCTCGACTTCCATAAGCACGTAGAGGTCGCCACGCGGGGCATTCGGCCCGTCGCCGGGTTCGCCCTCGCCCGAGACGCGCAGGCGCGCGCCGGTGTTCACGCCCGCAGGCACGTCGATCGTGAGGTCGCGCTGCACTTTGACCTTGCCGTTGCCGCCGCAACGCTGACAGGGCTTTTCAATGACAACGCCCCGGCCCGAACAACGCGGGCAGGTTTGCGTGATGCTGAAGAAGCCTTGCGAGCGCCGCACTTGTCCGGCGCCATTGCAGGTCGGGCAGGGCTGGGGCTTCGAGCCGGGGGCCGCCCCGGTGCCGGTGCATTCGCCACAGGTGTCCTGCCGGTTGAACTTGATGGTGCGCTTGGCGCCGAATGCAGCATCCTTCAATGAAATGCGCATGCGGTATTCGAGGTCGCTTCCGGGGCGCATGCCGCGGCCGCGCGGGCCGCCGCCCATCCCCCCTTCCCGCCCGAACAACACGTCGAACAAATCGCCGAAGGGGTTCTCGCCGCCGCCCATATCGAAGCCGCCAAAGCCTTCGAAGGGGCTGCCCTGCGGTCCGCCGCCGCCGCCAAAGCCCCCGGCCCCGGCGCCCACGCCGGCAGCGCCGAAGCGATCGTACTGCTTCCGTTTTTCCGGATTCTTCAGTACGTCATAGGCTTCGTTAATCTCTTTGAGCTTTTCCTCCGCGGCCTTGTCGCCACCCGTCTTGTCGGGGTGATACTTTTTCGCCAGCTTGAGGTAAGCCTTGCGTATTTCGTCTGCACTGGCGTTTCGGTCCACGCCAAGCAACTGGTAGTAATCCATCTGTGTTTGCATAGCCTGTCGTCTGCCTATAGCCCCCCAAGGGCAGTGGCACGATTCCTATCGTAGCATGCTGCCCGGGGGCAGTCCGTAATGTGCCTACATCATCAATCCTGCGGGTTGGTTTCGCCTGTGCCGGCCGGCGGGCCAGCACTCACGATCACACGGGCATGGCGCAGCACCTGGCCTCCGAGGGTATAGCCCTGCTGGAGTTCCTGCACGATATGCCCCTCGGGCACCGTTTCAGACGGGGACTGCATCATGGCCTCATGCAATTCGGGATCAAAGGGCGCGTTCGCCGCCGCTATCGGCGTAACGCCTTGCTTGGACAACACGCTTTCAAACTGTTTGGCGACCATTTGCACGCCTTCGCGCAGCCCTTCCGGGTCGCCCGCGCTGTGTTCGATGGCGAGGTTGAGATTGTCGTGGATGGGCAATAGCTCGCCGATAACGTCTGCCGCGGCGCGCCGAAACGCCTGCTCCTGTTCGCGGGCAACCCGCTTGCGGTAGTTGTCGAACTCGGCGCGCGTCCGCAGCAATTGATCGCGGAGTTCGTCCCGGGCAGCTATTGCGTCCGCCAATTCGCTGGCCGATGCACCGGCTTCTTGTTCATTGGAAACGCCGGTCGTTTGGCCTGCTCCTGGCTCGTCAACATCCGGGGCAATGCGCTCTTCTTCCCCCGTTTCTTCCAGAATCGCACCCGCTTCGTGCTC
>CAZLBS010000141.1:0-8227 GCA_964557505.1 uncultured Nitrospiraceae bacterium
GATTTCGGGGCATGCCTCGCGGTGTTCGCCCAGCGCCGCGAGCGTCTCATAGAGCCGCCGGTCGAGCCGCCGCTCCGCGCCGCCGCGCAAGGTCA
The DNA here is from genome assembly GCA_964557505.1 of uncultured Nitrospiraceae bacterium. Taxonomy (GTDB): domain Bacteria; phylum Hydrogenedentota; class Hydrogenedentia; order Hydrogenedentales; family CAZLBS01; genus CAZLBS01. The sequence goes on from CAZLBS010000141.1 coordinate 96, forward strand.
CGCCCCCGCGCCAGGTGAACCCCAGCAACTCCGTACCCGTCATCGCGGCGCCCGTGTCGATGCAGTGGCGCAGCTCCGGCAGGTAGCCCGCCTCCTCGAGCAGGCGCAGCGCCATCCAGCAGGCATGCACCGCGGGGTCGCCCGGCCAAGCGCAGAACGCCCGCAGCCCCCCCGCAAGCGCGGCATATAAACCCTCGGCAGCCTGCCCCTCCGGACCCAGCCGGTACGCTAGCTCCAGGGGAAAGGCGGCATGCAACTGCTTGTCGAAATCGCGCTTAAGCGGCGCGTAGCCCTCGAGGACCGAGGCCTCGGCCAGATTCTGCACCTCGCGTGATGCCTTGTAATACAGCACCAAATCACAGCGGTTGAACGTATCGAGCACCGGCGCCAGCGCGCTCTTCGCCCGCCGCACCCCCCGCGCCATGCACGCCACCCGCCCAAGCCGCGGCGTCAAAAACGTCACCACACGGCTCGTCTCCGAAAAATCCACCGCGCGCAGCACGATCCCTTCAGTACGTTCTTGGGGCATTCCTTGAGAATCACGCGGCGTAGCGAATCACTTGCAACTCAGAACGCGCCTCAGCGGCACGCATCGCCATCGCCATCACCTGTGCGGTCACCGTCTCGTCCAAATAGTATTCGCCGCAATTCGTGCACACCTGCGCCGGCACATCCTTGATAAGCACCTTCGAACCATTGCGCTCAAGGGTCACCGTTACGACGCCTGGTGCGGTCTCGCCAACCTTGCACAGCGAACACTTCATCGCGATTTCCTCGTAACGAAATCGGACTCCCAAACATCCGAATCTGGTTCATAAGCCGTTATGACGATACCTGTACGGGCCGCCGCGTCATAGCCTAGCACAACATGAATTGGCCGGCCGCTAGCACGCCCAAAGATAAGGCGGCTTGGATGGGGCGTGTCATCGGGAAATTCAACAACAACAACATGGGAACCTACAACCCCTTCAATGTCAGTCTGCTCTATCGACCGAGCAAAAATCTGCCGAATCGCATGCCCCAAGTAGAGAAGCCGCTCAATGTTCCATTTATCCATCGATAACGCCCTTGCCGCGGCGTCAAAAACGTCGCCACACGGCTCGTCTCCGAAAAATCCACCGCGCGCAGCACGATCCCTTCAGTGCGTTCTTGGGGTATATGGCCACAAGCGTAGCATGAAACAAGCGGGGCTTAGCCGCCGCCGTAGTCGATGAGCGATTGCCAGTGGCTGCGGTTCTTCTCGAAAAACGCAATCCACATCGGCCCTGGGTCGAGCACATTGGGCACTGCGGTCAGGGACAGCGGATGCGCTAAGCGCCAGATTGCATGCTGCCGCGACACCTTGCGCGGCGCCTCGCCCGGGGCGCACAGGACTCGGGCCTGAAAGCCTGGAGCGGCCCAGTCGTCAGGGGTAGGGAAGCCAACTGCTAACTCGGGGAATGTCTCCCAGCACGACCCCAAGTAATAGGCGCCAGAAAGTTTGACGATGAATGCCGGGAGCATGGGGGCTGGTTGTATCGGTGTGCATTACTTTGATTCAGCGCTTGTGCCCGCGGGGGCTTCTTGCACGTCCAGCAAATAATCTTCCTCGATGACCCAGAAGACATCTTCTTCACGGACGAGTGGGCGTCCGTTTTGCTTGCCTGGGTCGCGATCGTCGCGCAGGATGAGAACCACGTCGGAGCTTACGGCGCCGTTATTGTAGAAGTAGCTATGCCCGAGGAAGTCGGTGCGGGTGACGCGCGCGTCGATGACGTGCAGGCTGGCGACGTGCTGCAGCAGGCGGCGGCCGGCGATGTCTAAATCGGCCGGGCGCAAGAGGCCCAAGCGGCGCACGCTGCTGAACAGCCACGACGCAAGGCTCAGCGCGCGGTCTTCGCTTGAGATGTACAGCGTGAAGCGCTCGGGAACGAGCAACACGCCTTCGGCGGATATGCGCTGCGCGAAGACTTCGAAGTCGACATCGGGCGCGGCGAGGATGAGATTGTGCAGCTTCAGGGATTGGCGCGTTCGTGCCGGGTCGCGGCCGTTCTCGAGGTGCAGCTCGCGCAGGGCGGTCAGCAATACATCCGTGCCCCGGCTGTGCGCCAAGATGTGAACCCGCTCGAGCCCTTCGCAACTGCCAAGCGCGCGCAGAAACTGCTTGAGGTGAAACACCGTGTATTCGCCGGATTCGCGGTCGACGGTATAGCCGCGCAGGCCGCCAAAACCGGCAGGCCATGAATAGACCATCGGCACGCCATGCCGCCCAGTAAAATGCCACAGCTCGGCGATGGTGCGGGCTGCATTTTCAAAGCGGCTGTTGTAACCATGGATATAGACGATCGCCTCATTGGGTTCGGCAACGTCCATGTATTCCTGTACCAGCTCTTGCAATTGCGCCTGTCCGACAGGATCATCGAGCAGTCCTGAGCCAAGCGGCTCGCGAAGGATGCGGCTGTAGGCGTCGACCTCTTCGACCGAGGCCACTTCGGGCACGGGATTCGGCGGCAGATAGCCGTCGACGCTTTCCTCGACGAGCCCATGCCAGTCGAGTTCCGGCGCAAGGTCCACCTCGACCACGCCAAAGCGCAGCACATCCGACCGTGCGTGCCCATACCACCGCTGGCCCCGTGCGCTCGAGGGGTCCTCAGCGGCAGGCAGGCGGTCGGTCGCATAAATCACCCGTGCCGTCGTCGTTCGCAGGTTCGGCGGCACGTTCTCGAATACGGCATCCCCCTCAAAGCGGTACAAATTGGGCGGCGGCATCAACGCCGACTGCGTTTGGCAGCCGGCCGCGGCGGCAAGCACGCAGCCTGCAAGACAATAAAGATGGAAATGATTCATGGCGCCGCCTCTAGCCTGTAAGCCCCGGCAGGGAGGATGACACAAGCCGCCGGCTGAAATCCTGCCGCGCGCCGCGAAACCTTTGGCCGGGGCAAGTGTATAGCCCATTCAAAGAGCATTGGCCAGCACGCAACGAAGGAGAGCATTCATGGAACGGTATACGGCTCTACGGGCGTGGGCGCTTGCGGTTGTGCTCGCCGTGGCATCTAGCGGGTGCGGACAGCCGGCACTGGCGGACCCGGCCTTGATGCCGCTGCTCGATGGCGCGCCGCCGCGCTTGTATATTTCCTATGCCTTCGAGTTGTTCGAGCCGGAGACCATGGCTGCCATTGATGCCCGCTACAAAGAACTGACCGCCTCGGGCATGGATACGGCCCGGCACCTGTTCGACTGGCCGGTGCTCGAACCTGCGCCGGGCGTATACGATTTGTCCGATGTTGTCGAGGCCATGGACTTGCGCGAGGAGCAGGGCATCCGCTTTCAATTTGCCAACATTACCGTCATCGATTCGGAAGGCATTCTCGTGCCGCCGGACATCGCGGGCTTGCTGGAAGACGGCCTCCCCTGGGACGACCCGCGCATCGTAGGGCGCTTCACCGCGCTGCTCGACCAAGTGACGCCCATCATGCTGGAACGCGGCCTGTTCATGCTCGGGCTCAAAAACGAGGCGGGCGGCTACTACGAGGACAATCCCGCGCAGGCGGCCTCATTCAAAGACTTCATCGCCGCGGCCATTGCGCACGTGCGCACCATCGAGCCGGACCTGACGTGCACGGCGACCTTCGCCGGACCCGGCGACCCATCAATCCCGGACCTGATGCCGCTCATCGATGCCGCCACCTTCAACACCTACATCTACACCCTCGAAACCGATTCGGAGTGCACGCTCGAAGGTTTCCCGCTGCCCCTGTTTCGCGCCGATGTGGCGCGCAATGTTGGGCAATACCTCGACGACCTTATCGCTGTGTCGCAGGGCAAGCTCATCAACATCCAGGAAATCGGACAGGCCACCGGCTGGGACGACATGCCCGAGACCTTGGGGCCCAACGCCAGTCTCGAGAACCAGCGCGCCGTGATCGAAGCGCTCGCACAGGCGCTCGACGAACGGCGAGACCGTTTCCGCACTGTCTGCGTCTGGCAACTCAACGACAACAGCCGCGCGGGAACCGCCTTCTTCACAGAAGCCCTACTGGCCGACGGCCTGCCCCCCTGCTACGCGAACAACATCAGCGAAATCTTCGGCCCCGCCGGACTCGTCCGCAGCACTCCAGACGCCTCCCCAAAGCCCGCCTTCGATGCCTTCAAAGACGCTGTCGCATACTTTGCCCAGCCGCCCGCCCCCAGCGCCGACATCGACGGCAACGGCAGCATCGACGCCATCGACATTCAGCTCGTCATCAATGCCGCGCTCGAACTCATCATCCCCGACGTTATCACCGACCTCGACCAATCCGGCCAAACCGGCGCCACCGACATTCAAACCGTCATCAACGCCGCCCTCGACATCGGCTAGGCGCCAAAAAAAAGAGGCCCCGCACTGGTGCAGGGCCAAGGGTGCCGCTAAGCGGCAAACCTCTCGACAGTTCTGTCTTACTGTAATTCGTAAGAAACTGCCGCTCAGGTATACTGCTTGTTTTATACTTGCAGGTGGCACAGCGTGTCAAGCGGCAGGAGCAGATGTATGCAGCGGGTACTGGGTTTAGATCTTGGGGTTGCGAGCGTTGGATGGGCGCTGACGGAATTCGATGACGGCGAGCCAAGCGGTGTGCTATCGCTGGGAGCACGCGTATTCGAGCCGGGAGTCGATGGGGACATTGATTCGGGGCAGGAGGAATCTCGCAACAGGGTGCGGCGAGAGGCGCGCCAAGGGCGGCGGCAAACCCAGCGCCGGGCTCGGAGAATGAGATGGATTGCCCAGCTTCTCCAGGAGGCTGAACTCCTGCCAAACGGCAATGTCGCCAACAGTCTTTGCCGGCACGAACTCATGGCGGAACTCGACGCTCAGATACGCAAGCGGCATAGCGCAGCAAACACGAACGGCGCGTTGGACAACCTTCCATATTTTCTGCGCGCACGGGCGCTCGACGCGGCACTTGCTCCACACGAGGCAGGGCGTGCGCTCTACCACCTGGCGCAGAGGCGTGGCTTCTGGAGCAATCGGAAGACCGAAAGCCGCAAGGACGAAGACGACGGGGTCGTCAAAGCCTCCATCCATGAATTGGAGGGCAGGATAGCCGCGAGCGGCCTGCGGACTTTGGGAGAGTATTTGGCCCACGTCGATCCGCACGCGGAGCAACGGATTCGTGGGCGCTGGACTGGGCGCGACATGTACAAGGAAGAGTTCAATGCGCTTTGGGACGCGCAGGCTATACACCACCCGGCTATTTTCACTCAGGAATTGAAGGCCAAACTCGAGAAGGCCATTTTTCATCAGCGCCCGCTGAAGAGCCAGAAGCATCTGATTGGCCGGTGCGACCTTGAACCCGAGGAACGGCGCGCGCCATGGGCGCTCCTCCCGGTCCAGCGTTTTCGCCTGCTGCAACGCGTCAATGACCTGACGTACGAGTTGCCTGACGGCTCGGTGCACGGCTTAACCGATGCTCAGCGGACAACCGTTCTCAACGCATTGGAGCAGCAGCAGGAAATGGCCTTTACCGTGTTGCGCAGCAAGAAGGTGTTGAATCTTCCAAGGGGGACAACCTTCAATCTGGAGCGCGGCAACGAGAAGAGGGTGGTTGGCAACCGGACAGCGGCACGGCTGCGGAAGGTCTTCGGCAGCCGCTGGGACGCCATGAGTCTTGAAGAAAAGGCCCGCGTAGTGCATGACGTGCGAAGCATCCGGCAAGAGGAAACGCTCAAGCGACGGGCCATGCGGGCATATGCGCTGGATGAAGAGCATGCCGCGGAACTGGCGACTGTAAAGCTTGAAGAGGGCCATTGCAGCCATTCACTCAAGGCGATCGAGCGGTTGCTGCCTCGCATGGAGCAGGGTGTTTCGTATGCCACGGCCAAGAAGGAGGTTTATGGCGATCTGCTCAGCACGCGTCTCGTGTGCGAATTGCTGCCGCCAGTGCTGGAAACAACGCTCGCCCTTCGCAACCCCGCTGTCATTCGAACCCTCACGGAATTGCGTAAAGTTGTGAATGCCCTGATTCGGAAACATGGCAAACCCGACTTGATCCGCATTGAACTTGCGCGCGACCTCAAGCAGCCGAAGGGCAAACGAGCCGAGCGATCCAAGGAAATGCGGGCACGCGAAAAGGAGCGAAATGCCGCGCGAGAGCGCATCCAACGGGAAGCTGGCATTCAAAATCCGAAGCGAAGCGACATCGAGAAGGTGTTGCTGGCGGAAGAGTGTAATTGGAAATGCCCGTACACGGGGCGCCAGATATCGATGCGGACGTTGCTGGGCGCCAATCCACAGTTCGACATCGAGCACATCCTGCCGTACAGCTTGACCCTTGACGACAGCTTCACGAACAAGACGCTCTGTCATCACGAGGAAAACCGGACGCGAAAGGGCAACCGAACCCCCGAAGCGGCCTACAGTACCGACGAATTGGAAGTCATCTGTGAACGGGTCAAGCGCTTCATGGGAGGACTCGCCAAGGCGAAGCTCCGCCGCTTTCAGACAGCGAGTCTCGATGACTTCGACGGCTTCGTGCAGCGGCACTTGAACGATACGCGCCACGCCTCAACCCAGGCCGCGAAGTACCTTGCCTGGCTTTATGGTCCAGACGCGCGCACGCACATCCAGGTAACGACGGGCCAAGTAACCGCGCAACTGCGGAATGCCTGGGAGCTCAACCGCCTCTTGAGTGATGGCGGCGCAAAGAACCGGGAGGACCACCGGCACCATGTGGTCGATGCCGTGGCTATTGCGCTGGGCGGCCCCCGCGCCATGCAACAACTGAGTTACGCGGCCTCGAGGAATATTCGGGAGAAGGGCCGCATCCGAGGGTATTGGAAACTTATCCAAGAACCGTACAACGGCTTTAACGAGGAAATCGCCCGCCTGCTCGAGGAAGTGGTCGTTTCGCACCGGGTGAACCGCAAAGTGAATGGCCGGTTGCATGAAGACACCAACTACAGTCCGCCCAAACGCGGCCGGGACGGGAAGATGTGGGTGCATATTCGCAAACCGGTGGCCGCGCTGAAAAAGACGGACATCGCCAAGATCGTGGATCCAAAGGTGCGGCGGGCCGTTGAAGAAAAACTTCAGGGCATGGGGACTGATGATCCTTCGAAAGCGTTCAAGAATCCGGCCGATCTGCCGCGCATGCCGCGGGGCAAAGATGGGATCGCCCGACCCATCCGGCGGGTGCGCATCCGGCGCGGAGATAAGCCCATGGCTGTCGGGAAGGTGTCGCCCCGGTATGTCACGACGGCTGGCAATCACCATGCGGAAATCGTCGAGACCACCAATCGCAAGGGCGCGGTGGTTTGGGAAGAGCACATCGTCAATCAGTTGGAAGCGATGGAGCGCCTCGGCCGGCAAGAGCCGGTCGTACGAACGGACCATGGCGAGGGAAAGCGCTTCCTGTTCGCGCTGCATCCGGGCGATACCGTGGAAATCAACGGCAACGGCACGCGCCAACTGTATGTGCTGCGGGGCGTTTCTTACCGCGACTATACGTACGTCAAGCTAACGGATGCCCGGCTTAAAGCTGACATCATCAAACAGAAAGAGTTGGGACGCATTCGCTCGATGTCTGCCATGCAGACGCTTAACCTTCGTCCAGTCGAGATTGGCGTTCTTGGGGAGGTGTACCGGCGGCGTGGCGATGAACCGCATTCTTGATTTATCGCAGGAACCGGCACGCTTGCGCATCCGCGATTGCCAATTGGTCGTGGCGCGGGGCGAGGCGCCGGAGGTCAGCATTTCCCTCGAGGACGTCGCGGTCGTGGTGGCAGGGCACCATGCGATTACCTATACAAACGCGGTGCTGGCGGGGCTAATGGAGCAGGGCGCCTTGTTCGTCTGCTGCAATCAGCGCCACACGCCGGTGGGGTGGATGCTGCCGGTGCAGGGGCATCACCTGCAGACCGAACGCATGGCCGCGCAACTCGAAGCCAAGAAGCCCGTGCAAAAGCGGCTGTGGCAGGCCGTGGTGCGCGCGAAGCTGCGCATGCAGGCGGGCGTGCTCACGGAACTGCGCGGCGAAGACGCGGGCATCGGGGCGCTGCGCCAGCGGGTGCAGTCGGGCGACCCGGGCAACGTGGAGGCGCAGGCGGCACGGCGCTACTGGAAGGCGCTTTTTCGGGATGCCGCGTTTAGGCGCGAGCGCGAGGGCGGCGGACCCAAC
>CAZLBS010000142.1:0-419 GCA_964557505.1 uncultured Nitrospiraceae bacterium
CGACTTTAGCGGCCCGATCTATCCGGCGCCGGAATACGCCGCGGCGGCCCGCTAGCATCCCCATGCTGAACGGCCCGATCGGCATTTTCGACTCCGGTGTCGGCGGCCTCACGGTGATGCGCGAGGTGATGGCGCGGTTGCCGCATGAAGACATCGTCTATCTGGGCGATACCGCCCGCGTGCCCTATGGCACGAAGTCGGCCTCGACGGTCATCAAGTATGCTCAAGGCTCTGCCCGGATGCTCAGGCAACATGCGATCAAGGCCCTGGTGGTCGCCTGCAATACCGCATCGGCCTTCGCGCTCGAGACGCTCCGCGAGACCTTGGACATCCCCGTGCTCGGCGTGATTGAGCCCGGCGCTCGGCGGGCCGCCGCGGTGTCGAAAACCGGGGGCATAGCCGTGATCGGCACGGCGGGG
>CAZLBS010000142.1:429-8156 GCA_964557505.1 uncultured Nitrospiraceae bacterium
GGCGGGGACCATTGCAAGCGGTGCATACCAGGCCGTGCTTGAAGCAGCCAATCCCGCGTTGCAAGTACGGGGCAAGGCATGCCCGCTGTTCGTACCGCTTGCCGAGGAAGGCTGGGTGACCGGTCCTGTGCCGAATGCCATCGCGCACGCCTATCTCGATGATCTGCTCGAACCTCCGGTCGATACCCTGGTCTTGGGCTGCACGCATTATCCGATGCTGCGCCGTACCATCCAGCATGCCGCCGGGCCGCGCATCCAACTGGTCGACAGCGCCGCTTCCACCGCGGCTGTGCTGGCCGAAGTCCTCGCGCAACTCGAGCCGGAACCCTCTCCGCCGCGAGACGCTCGCTATACCTTTCTTGTGACGGATGCACCGGAGACGTTTTCCCAGGTGGGCAGCCGCTTTCTGGGCCGTCCCGTCGCCGAGGTGGCCTGGGTCGACGCCGGGCAGGCGTAAAGGAGGGCCCGCCGCTCATGGCCGCGACGCCGCCGCAACCAGAAGAAAAGACGCCGTCGCGCATGGCCGCGCTGCGTGGGCAGGCCGCGGGCGCCCTGCGGCGCATTGCGCTGCCGCTGCTTGATTCGAAGCACGCCCCGCATGCATGGCCGGAGCTGTTCGCCGGACTCGTAGTGGTTACCGTGGCGGCCGCCGCTTGTGCGGGTCTTGTCGCCTACTACCTCAATGCGCGGCCTGACAACCTCGTCCCGCATACGAGCAAGCTCGCCATCATTACGCAGCAAATCCTGCTGGACAGCTTGGAAATCGAGGCGCGCTTGCCGCTGCCGGATCCGGACGTGCGGGAAGACGGTTCCGCGTTGTGGTACCACTACGACTTCGATATGCGCCTGCCGGCCGCGCTTAGCGCGGAGGCCGTCATCGATAAACTGCGGAGACGGCTCGAGCCACGGGGCGTCCAGGTTAGCCTGGAAGGCAGCACGGCCGACACCGCCGGCATTCGTCTTGGTTACCGGACGTATCCATTCGCCGAGATTCGCCTGCGCGGCGGGCGCCGCCAGGCGGCGCCAAGCCTTGGCCTCTCGGATGAGCGCACGGACCTTCGCCCAGCCGCGGAAGCGCTGGCGGCAGAAGCCGAGAAAGTCTTGCGCGCCACACTGCCCGCCGAGGGTACCGTCACCGTGCGCGCACCGGTCATCCAACGCGATGGCGAGGCCATTTGGGCGTTCACCCGCCTGGAGGCCATGGCCCCTACGCCCGGCGCCGCGCGCTTCGCCTTGCGAGCCTTACGGCAAGAACTCGAGAATCGCGATGCCGACGTGACCGAGAGCGCCGCTGGCATGAGCACGAGCGAGGCGGACGCCCGTCCGCAAGAGTTGGGCCCCTATTCACCGGCCGGCCCCGCCATTCTAGGGGCAAGCCTGCGCGGCCGCCAGACGCTCGAAGTCATTGTTCGAACGGAACCCCAGTTGCCGAGCATCGAACTGCCTCAGTTTGTAGCGGCAGACCTGGCCATCATCGAGCCCAGCATGTCCGAAATGCCGCTCGACGTGGCTGCAGATGCCCCCAAGGTTGCCATCATCGTGGATGACGGCGGGGAGCAACTCGAAGCTACACAAGCGATTCTCGCGCTCGACCCCGCGCTGACGCTCGCTATTCTCCCTGACACGACCCACGGCCCGCGCATCGCGGAAGCTGCTCAAGAGGCAGGTTTCGAGGTGATGCTACATATGCCTATGGAGCCTTCGCCAGGGGCGTCTCCCTATCCCAACAGCATCATGACCAGCATGCCGCGCGCCGAGATCTTCTCCACCATAGACCGTGCATTGGAACAAGTCCCGGGCGCGCGGGGTCTCAATAATCACACAGGGGCGGCGTTTACGGCGGACCCGGCAGCGATGGCGCATGTCATCGACTATTGCAAGGAGCGCGGCCTGTTTTTCGTCGACAGCCGAACAATCCACACGAGTCTTGCCTTCGACATGGCGAAAGCAGCCGGCGTGCCGGCGGCCGTCCGAGATGTCTTTCTCGACAACGAGCCGGATACGGACTTCGCCGCCGGGCAATTCGAAGAACTCATCGACGTGGCCGTGCGGCATGGCAGTGCCATTGGCATTACGCATTTCCGCATAGAGAGCGCCCGGGCACTGGAAGAATGGCTGCCCCGGCTTGAAGAACAAGGCATCGAACTCGTGCCTGTATCGGAGCTACTGCAATGAGCATCATCCTCGGCATCGAAACGTCCTGTGATGAAACAGGGGCCGCCATCGTCCGCGGCGGGCAGGAAGTCCTGGTCAACCTCGTCGCGTCGCAGGTCGATGTGCACCGCGAGTTTGGCGGCGTCGTTCCTGAAATTGCTTCGCGTCAACACACGACCGTCATCAGCCAGCTTGTGCGAAAGGCCCTGGACGAGACATCGGAAGTGCCCGATGCCGTCGCGGTTACCGCCGGGCCCGGACTCATGGGTTCATTGCTTGTCGGGTTGAGCTATGCCAAAGCCTTGGCGCTCGCCTGGGAAAAGCCGTGCGTGGCCGTCAATCATCTCGAGGGACATATCTTCAGCGCTTTCCTCGGCGATCCGAAGCCGACGTTTCCGTTTCTCGCATTGCTCGTCAGCGGAGGCCACACGATGCTGCTCGACTGCCGGGCGCCTCATGATTACGAGATGCTCGGCACGACGCGTGACGATGCCGTGGGGGAGAGCTTCGACAAAGTTGCCAGGCTGATTGGGTTGGGCTACCCCGGCGGGCCTGCCATTCAGAAAGCGGCGGAGCAAGGAGACCCGAGTGCGCTTGCCCTGCCCCGCGCCATGCGCAAGCGGGGCAATCTCGACTTCAGTTACAGCGGCTTGAAGACAGCTGTGCTGTATGCGCTGCGGGACAATCCAGACCTGAATCCCGCTGATGTTGCTGCTTCCTTTCAGGAGGCCGCCGTGGACATGCTCATTCAAAAGTGTTTGCAGGCGATCGAAGAAACCGGGGCCGGGCGCCTGGTCATCGCGGGGGGCGTCGCCGCCAACAAACGCCTGCGGGAACGCGCTTATCAAGACTTGCCGGTGGACGTGTTTATTCCGCCCTTTGCCTACTGCCTCGACAATGGGGCGATGATCGCTGCTGCCGGCGACAGCCTCCTGGAGCATGGGTGCATCGCCAATCTCCGGCAGACGGCGAATCCGGCCATGCCGCTTACGGCAATGGCCTAACGAGCCGGCGGGGCGTTAGCGCATCGGCGCCCCTAGACCTGTGCGGCGCTTGCAAGCTGAGCTAGAATATCCAGCCCGCGCCTCAAGGTATCGTTATCCGCCGCGAAGCTGATGCGAAAATGACTGTTGCGATCGCTGAAGACATTGCCCGGAATGATCAGCAGATTGTGGCGGATGGCTTCCTCGACGAACGTCTGCCCATCTTCTCCCGGGGCCTTGGGGAAAATATAGAAGGCCCCGCCGGGCTTGGCTACATCGAAGCCGCTTGCTGCCAGTCCTTCGTACACCAGGTCGCGCTTTTCACGGTACGCCGCCTGCTTGGCGGTAAAGTCTTCATCGAGGGCCTTGACGCAGGCATGCTGCGCCATCGACGGCGCGCAGACAAACGTATATTGCTGCAGCGTGTTCATCGCGTCGATGATCGGCTTGGGCCCGGCCGCATAGCCAACGCGCCAGCCTGTCATGCCTGAAGCCTTCGAAAATCCGTTTAGTACGATGAGGTCATCGAGCATGCCGGCCATGCTTGCCCGCCGCCCGTCATACTCGAGCGCCTCGTAGATCTCGTCTGAAATCACGAGCAATTGGCGCCGTTTCGCCACCTCTGCAATCGCCTTCAACTCGCTGGCATCCAGCACCACGCCGGTGGGATTCGACGGGGAATTCACTATCAACACCTTCGATTTCGGCGTGATGGCGGCCTCGATGCTCTCGGGCGTCAACTTGAAGTCAGGGTAAGTATCGATCGTGACGCACCGGCCGCCCAGCACGTTGACCAAATGCTTGTACATGACAAAGTAAGGGTCGGCAAACAGGACCTCGTCGCCGGGATTGACCGTGGCCATCAGCGATAGGTAGAGCCCCCCCGACACCCCCGACGTGATCATGACGTTTTTCAAGGGCGCGCCAAAGGTATTGCGGTAATAGTTTGAGCAGGCTTCTCGCAGGGCCTCGATACCCCATGTCTGGGTGTAGCCGTTGTGCCCGCGCTCAATCGCTTCGATGGCCGCGGCCTTCACGGACGCGCCGACATCATAGTCTGGCTGGCCGATGCTCAAGTTCACGGGGTGGTCGAGATGTGCCGCCAGCGCGAACACTTTGCGAATCCCGCTCGCATCAATGTGGCTCATGCGTTGTGCAAGGTAGCTCACGCGTCTTATTCCTCCGGCCCGCTAGGCCGTCCCGCCCCTGTCCGCAAGGGAACCGCGTTCAGCGTCCGGGGCAAAAGCGGCGGCGCCATTGGCGGGCGCGGTCGTGGCCGGTTCGCTCGGCTGAGGCTCGGGGATGGTGGTATCGAGCATGAACGCAACGAACATCAAGAGCGCCCCGAGCGCCAACAACACGAGCATCGCTCCAATGACGATCCGAATGATCGTCCCCTCGCGCTCAGGGTCAATGCCCAATTCCTCGTTGGTATACGAACGGCGTTCCCGTTTCGAGGTCATCAGGAGTATTGCCTTTCACATTGCGCCGGCGCGCTAGCGGCGTCCGAAGAGCGAGAAACGCTTCCGCTTGGCAGCCAACGCATTCAATTTCTCTTCCACCCCCGCGCGCGTCACGAATCCGAAGCCTGAACACCCGAGCGTGAACATCAAGTCCTTGAGTTCCTCTTCCGTCCATGCCCACATGCCTTTCCGCTGCAGGGCCTGCATGACGTCCTCGCTGCTGAGAAATTCGCTGTCCGGCAACGTCCCTGCGTAAGGCGTCTGACGGTTGAGAAAGAGTTCAAGGAGCGGCCCGGCGGCATCATCCCAGCTTTGAGGCTGCATGTCCTGCAGGTCCCAATCGAGCTGCCACAAGTAGATTTCCCCGCGCGCATCGCCCGTCGCGAAGAAGCGTCCATCCGGCGCTAAGGCCAGCGCTTCGACAGGGGCATTGTGCTCGGCGAATACCCGGATGCACTCCCGGCCCGGCAGATCCCAAAGCCGCGCCGTATTGTCAGCACTGCCTGACAGCGCGAAGTTCCCGTCGACCGTCATGGCGACGGCGTGTATCGACGAGGTATGCCCTTCGAAGAGATGGATCAATTCGCCCGTCAGGAGGCTCCATAGGCGCAGACGGCCTGAGCGTCCCCACATGTTGCTGCTGGCGGACAAGGCGCACATGCCATTCACGCCGATATCCAGCGCGCGCACCGACCCGGCATGCCCCTCGAAGACCTGCTTGCATTGACCCGTCGCGATGTCCCAAAGCCGGATCGTTTCGTCGCTGCTGCCCGAGAGCGCCGTCCAGCCGTCCCATGACCAGCGGACACTGACGACGTCCGCCGAGTGCCCCTCGAGCGTCCGCAGGTGACGGCCGCTCGCCGTTTCCCACAGGCGCAAATCCCACCCGCCCGACAGCAACCAGCGGCCGTCCGGGCTGAGGTCCAATGTCTCTACCGAGCCCGTGAGCCCTTCGAAATAACGGATCGCTTCCCCTTGCGCCAAATCCCAGAGGATGACGGTTTGGTCTTCGCCGCCGGATAATGCCAGCCGCGCATCCGGCGACATGCTGATTGCCTTGATCGCAGCGGTATGGCCATTGAGGGCCCGGAGGCATTGGCCCGACTCGGTCGACCACAGTTTCAGGAGGCCATCCTGGCCTCCGGTCAACAGGAAGCGCCCGTCCTTCGAGCAGCGAATCCCCGCCACGCGGCCCTTGTGGGCGGCGAAGTGCTGGAGTTCCCAACTCGAAGACAGGCCCCGTTTGGGCAATCGGCGGTACAGCGAGGTCCAGCCCTTCAGCGCTTCCGGATGATGACGGTGCCCTTGAAGCGACCGAATGGCCCGCAAGTGCCCCGCCGCGCCGACCACATCCCCGCGCTTGGCGGCCTCTTTGGCTTCGTTCAGCCCTCGCTTGAATTCGACCTGCGTGGACAAGGCCTTCTCCGTTACCTGCGCCCGGCACAAGGCAAGCGGGGCCCGTACAAAGGTCCGTGAACCGCCAACCTTCCACACCCGCACGGTCCGGTCACGGCCGCCGGAGATCCCCAACTCGCCGTCCGATGTGACATCGACGCTGGTCACGGGCCCCTCATGCCCATCGAACGTGCGAATACAGCGCCCTCGTTTCGAATACCAAACCCGAATCGTGCCATCTTCCGACCCACTGACCGCCGTGTACTCTTTGCCTACGAGAGCAAGGGAATGGATCCTGCCCGAGTGCCCCTCCAGCGTGCGCATGCAGGTGCCTGAGGCGAGGTCCCAGAAATGGATGCGCCGATCAATGCCGCCCGAGAGGGCGTACCGCCCGTCTTCATGAAGAGCTACTGCGGTGACCCGCCCTTCATGAGCTGGCAGGCTGATCAGGCATTTATCCCCGTCGATATCCCAGTATTTCACCGCGCCGTCCGCGCCGCCGGAGAGAATTCGGAGGTTCTGGCCGCCGGCAGCGATTTTGAGCGCCGTAACGGAGCCATTGTGGCCGCTGACACGGCCCACGATATCGCTCTCCGCGATGTTGATGACGTCGAAGTTGTGGCCGTCGGCCGACACAGCCGCGAAGCGGCCATCCTGCGAGATGGCGGCCGCACCCTCGTTGTCGCGCACGATGTCGAAGGTGCGCACGCACTCGCCGTTGCTACGATCCCAAATGCGCAGCGTACGGTCTTTCGAGGTGGACATGACCAGCGAATCATCTGCGGCCGTATCGACGGACACAATCGTTCCTTGGTGCCCGGAGAGCATGCGCAGGCATTCGCCATCCGAAATGCGCCACAACTTGATGGTGTTGTCTTCGGACGCTGAAAGCGCGTGCTCGCCATCATTGAGCATGCAGACTGCTGAGACGGCGTCAGCATGCGCCTCGATGGTCCGCATCTCGCGGCGCGACAAATGCTCCAGCCGCTCGGCCCGCTCGAGTTCTCGCTGAAGGTCTTCGCGGTCCGGGTCATCTCGAAGGATCTGTTTCAGCAAGGCAATGGCTGCCTGAGCATCCCCTCGTTCCATGTGCGCATGGGCCATGTAGTGCAATGCAGCGATAGACTCAGGCTGGGCAGCCGCGACATCCCCCAGGCGGCGCAAAAACTTTTCGTCCGTCATGCCGCCCGAGCGCCAATATAGGAGCCCTAAGTTGAACCGGGCCTCGGCATGCTGCGATTCGGTCTTGAGGGCTTCTTCAAATGCCGCCACGGCTTCGTCACGTTTGCCAAGGTCGAGCAGAGACACGGCACGGTTATTGAGCGTATCCGCCGCCGCATCGAGCGTACGGGGACGTTGGGAGCCATACGGCATACCCACGACGTCTTCGAACACTTTGAGCAGCGCGTCCGCCACCACCTCAAGGCCCGGCGGACGATCGGCCGGATTGCGCGCAAAACACACCTCGAGGACGCTGGCAAGCTGCGGCGGCATGGGCGGGACATCCGCTCCAAAACCGGACCGGCGCTTCAGGCGCTCCAAGACCTGGGGAGCGTCGCCGCCGCTCTCCCAGTCCACCCGCCGGGTAAAGGTCTGCAGCATGCAGAGGCCCCAGCTCCACAGGTCCGTCTTCGGCGTCAGTTCTTCCCGCGCGATTTGTTCGGGGGATGCAAACGCACGCGTCATGCCGCCGCGTCCGCCTGGCATCACGGTGCCGCTCTCCGGCGACAAC
>CAZLBS010000143.1:0-1707 GCA_964557505.1 uncultured Nitrospiraceae bacterium
GGCATCGCCACTGGCATCAGCACCTCTTGCCCGTCGATCCGGTCCATTTCCTCCCGGATGATGTTCGAAATCTTCTGGCACACACGTACGGCGGGCGGCAGCAAAGAGTAGATGCCATTCGCCACCTGCCGCGCATAGGCCCCCCGCAACAAGAAGCTATGGCTCTCCAGTGCCGCCTCCGCGGGCTTTTCCTTAAACCGCGTGCCAACCAGCCGGCTCATGCGCATGACAATGATTCCCCCCGAGAAAAAAGGTCCAGACGTGAATCGCATAGCATAGCGGCGGGAGGGGACAGACTCAACGCGGCGCCCCCGCGAGCAGCCTAAAAGATGGTATCCGTCGCCCAGAACAACAGGCCGAAACCGGTGGCCGCCATGGCGAAGGCGATGAGCGTGATGAGCCCGTCGCGCGCTGTCATGCCTAAGCCGAACAGGAATATGGCCGTGCCGGGGACAAACGCTCCGGGGGGCAAGAATTCGAAGACGACCATCGTTGGGGCCAGGGCAACACAGACGGCCGCCGCGGCATACTGAGCCACATAGCCGCTCGCCCAGGAGAGGCGGTGCTTGATGAAACGTTCGGCCTTTTCGGCATAGGGCCGTATCCGCTCCACCGCATTTACCACCTGCTCGCGCTCGAGGCTTCGGTCGCGCATACGCTTCGGAAGCCACGGTTTTTTGCGGGTGATCATCATTTGAATGCCGACAATCATGGTGAAAATGGCCATGAGGCTAGGGACGCCTGGAATGAGTCCCGTCGGCATCATGACGAATAGCCCCGGCAGCATAAGCAAGGGGCCATGCGAGCGGCCATCGAATGAGGCGACGACCTCCCCAATGGAGATGCACTCGCCGTGCTCTTCCATCGTCAGGTGGTCCAGCACATCGGTGATGTCATGCGGGCGTTCGGGCGCCTCAGTTGCTTCGGCGCGGGGCTGTTCGTCCGTCTGGCCTGTGGTTGCGCTCATTGGTGTGCCTTCGCGGGTCTTTCAACCGCAACAGTATGACCCTTGCTAGCCCAAAGATGCACACGTGCGGCCGCGGCCAATCCAGATCGCCGCCCGGCACGTGTTACACTTGGAGGCTATGCCAGAAGTCGCCGAAATCATTACGCACCGGGCCACGGCGGACAATGGGCCAAGCCCGCGAAAACGGCACAATCTGCTCGAAAATTTCGATGTCAACCTCGTGCCGCAAGCCCCGGGGTGCTATCTCATGTTTGGCCGCAACGACCGCGTGCTTTACATCGGCAAAGCGGCCAATCTTCGCGCCAGAATCCGCTCGTATCTTAACGAAAGCGACACCCGCTACAACGTGCCTTTTCTCATGCGCCGCGTGGCGCGCGTGGATTTCTTCGTCACATCCAACGAGAAGGAAGCGATCCTTCTCGAGAACAACCTGATCAAACAGCACAAGCCCCGCTATAACATTCGGCTGAAGGACGACAAGACCTATGTCAGTGTGAAGCTCAACGTGCGGCATGAATACCCGCGCATGAGCGTAACGCGCAATCTCAAAAAGGACGGCAGCAAATACTTCGGCCCCTATCACAGCGCCAACAGCGTGCGGCAGACCCTGCGCCAGATGCAGAAGCTCTTTCCCTTGCGCACCTGCTCGGACCATGTGCTGAACAACCGTACGCGTCCATGCCTGTATTACCAGATGGGGCAATGCTCGGCCCCTTGTGTCGGCTACATCAGCAAAGAGC
>CAZLBS010000143.1:1717-2802 GCA_964557505.1 uncultured Nitrospiraceae bacterium
TCGTGGACGAGGCTGCCCTCGCCCTCGAAGGGCGCAACCATGAACTCGAAAAGCGCCTTCGCGACCGCATCGAACAGCACGCCAATAGACTCGAATACGAAGAAGCGGCAGTCCTGCGCGACCGGCTGTTCGCCATTAAGCGCACGCTGGAGCGCCAACGGACGACGGGCCTGCCGGGCGCTGAAGAGCGCGATGTCTTCGGCCTCTACTGCGAAGCGCGCGTCGCTGAGATTCAAGTGCTCTTCATCCGAGGCGGCAAAATGCTCGGCGGGCGTTCCTGGACCTTCAAGACCAACGACATGCCGCTCGAGGAGTTGTTCGCGTCCTTCCTTTTGCAGTATTACAGCGATGCCCCCATGACGCCCCAGGAAGTGCTCATCCCCTACGACCTCGAAGAGGCGGATGTTCTAGGTGAGATTCTCTCGGAAAAGCGTGAGACGAAGGTGAGCGTGCATCACCCGCAGCGTGGCGACAAGCGCGCGCTTATCGACATTGCGGCGAAGAACGCCCGTAACAGCTTCGAAGAGAAGCGGCTTCGCGAAGAAGCCAACGCGGATCTAATGGGCCAGGTGCAAGAGAAGCTCAAACTGCCGCGGCCGCCCAAACGTATCGAATGTTTCGACATTGCCACCATGCAGGGAGACAACACGGCCGGGTCGATGGTGGTGTATACCGAGGGCAACCCGGACAAGAACCGCTACCGCCGCTTCAGCATAAAGTCTATCGAAGGGCAGGACGATTTCGGGGCGATGCGCGAGGTCCTGCTCCGCCGCTATACGCGCGCCATCGAAGAAGACGACCTGCCAGACCTGCTCCTCGTCGATGGCGGCAAGGGCCAACTCGGCGTCGCCGTGGCCGTGCTCAAGGACTTGGGCATCGAGGATCTGCCGGCGGCAGGCATTGCCAAGGCCCGGGGCGGCAAGGATGGCGAAGGGAACATGGAACGCTTTTTCGTGCCGGGCCGCTCGAATGCGATAGTCTTACCCCAGCATTCGCCGGTCGTGCTATACCTCGCACAGATTCGCGATGAGGCCCACCGGTTTGCCATCGGCTATAACCGCCAACTGCGCGACAAAGCGGCAGTG
>CAZLBS010000143.1:2812-7843 GCA_964557505.1 uncultured Nitrospiraceae bacterium
GCCAACACCTATCACGCGAAGCGGCGTAAGGCAGGCGCCCTGCGCACGAAATTGACGGAGATTCCGGGGATTGGCCCGAAGCGGGCGCAAGCCCTGCTGAAGGGCATCGGCTCGCTGGCCAAGGTGAAGGAGGCCCCCGTGGCCGACATCGCCGCGTTGCCAGGCTTTGACGAGAAACTCGCTGAGGCGGTCAAGCGGCACGTAGGCGCTTCTCGAGACACGGCGCCGAATGGCGAAGCGAATAAGGGGAAATCAACATGACGCCAGCCATGCTCGCGGGCATTGCTGCCGCAGCCGTCTTGCTGCTGCTTGCAGCCGTTTACCTTGCCGTCTACGTCTGGGTGCGCTTCGGGCCGAAGGAACCCTATCTGTGCGATGAGATTCACACCATCCAAACTGACGACACGTGGCAGATCAAGTTGTACCGCTACTTGCCTAAAGATGATGCGCCGGTCAAGGGCGAGCCTGTCCTCTTATGCCACGGCATGCTCACGAACCGCCGCAACTTCGAAATCCCCGAAGACGATAACCTGAGCACATATCTTTCTGACGCAGGGTACGATGTCTGGCTCATTGAATACCGGGGTTGCTTGAGCGGCATCCCCGCCGAGGGGCAGCGCAAGAGTGATGTTACATTCGACGACTACCTCCTTTACGACATGCCCGCCGCCATCGACTATATCCGAGTGGCGACCCGCTATCCGCAAATCCACATCGTCGGGCACTCGATGGGCGGCATGTTGATCTATGCCTTCGACCAAATGTTCGGCCCAGCGGCGCTGGCAAGCGCGGTCACGATTGCGGCCCCCACAGGGTTCGATGACGTCCAACTCCCAAATGCGGCCCTCTTGCTCGCCATTCAAAAGCGTTCCCACGCGGTGGTCCTCGAAGCCATCCGCGTCGCCATCCCCTTTATGTCCGTCTTCCGGCTTTCGCTTCGCTTTCTGCCCATGAACTGGCGCAATGTGAGCCATAACGTCACCATGCAGGATTTCTGTCACGCCCTCGACTACATCCCGCATAACGTCCTCGCCGAACTCGACCGCATCTCTCAGACCCGGGAGTGGCGCATGGACGCGGGGCATCTGGACGTCAAGGCCAGCCTGTCGAACATTCAGACCCCGCTCTTCGCGATTTTCGGCGTGCTCGACCCCTTTGTTCCCGTCGAAACGGCGCAGCGCTTCTTCGATGCCTTGGAGCAGAAAGACAAGCGCCTGCTCATTCTGTCCGAGGACAATGGGCATTCAGCAGATTACAACCATGTCGACATTGCCTTTGGGCCCGAAAGCGCCGCAGAGGTTTATGAGCCTATCCGGCAGTGGCTGGCGCAGCACGCGATAGAACGCAGCGCCGAGGCGGCGCCC
This sequence comes from uncultured Nitrospiraceae bacterium, assembly GCA_964557505.1. Lineage (GTDB taxonomy): Bacteria > Hydrogenedentota > Hydrogenedentia > Hydrogenedentales > CAZLBS01 > CAZLBS01. The sequence goes on from CAZLBS010000143.1 coordinate 4,177, forward strand.
ATGACCGGTGAACGTTCGGGGCCGGCGCCGCTGGCTGGCGCGTATCTCGATGCTGAGTTGGCCTATGTGCCGGTTCCTGCTAACGGCGCTGAGGCCATGCCGGAGGATGTCATCGAACCGCCGGTTGAAATCGGCTTGCCCTTGCCCGATGTTGAGCCGGACGACGACGAGGACGATGACGAGGCCAGCTGGGAGGAAATCCCCATAGCCGTGCCTTCGACGATGCCGGGCGCGGAAGAGTATGAGGTCGACTATGACGAAGTGCTTGCCCGCGCGGCGGAGGCCATGAAGGCACTCGAAAAGCGCGCCCCCGTTAAGCGTGGGCCAACGAAGGCGCCAGCCAAGAAGAGCGCCGCGGCGAAAAAGAGTTCTGCCAAAACGGCCGCCAAGAAAAAGCCCGCTTCTCGAAAGCCGGCGGCCAAGAAGCCGGGCGCCAAGCCGGACGCACGCAAGCAGAAAACGGCGGCTAAGAAGAAAGCCGCCGCGCCCAACGCACAGAACAAATCGACACAGGGGGAGGCTACGGATGCTCAGCCATCCGTATCGCCCCGCCAGACGGCCGCGCTGCAAGCGGCCCGTGATTTGCTGGAAGGCGACGCGCCAAAGGACATGCACCAGCCCGCGGCGGCCAAAGAGAAGAACACGAGTGCGAAAAAGGCTGCGTCGAAAAAGCCCGCATCGCGCAAATCCGCTACGAAGAAATCAGCTTCCAGGAAGAAACCCGCTGCAAAGAAGCGTGGTACAGATGATGAATAGCGCGCCGGACGCCTGTCACGGCGAACGTTGCTGGGGAGTACGAAACCATGGCCGACCTTTCACGCAGAATGTTTCTCGCCCGAGCTGCCGCTGTCAGCAGCGCATCCCTTGCTACGGGCACGGTGGCATCAGCGCAAGGAGCCTCCGAAGCCGCAGCGCCATTGGTCTGCGTCTTTTCGAAGCACTTGCAATTCATTCAGGATTATGAGGAACTCGCGCAAACGTACCGGGACCTCGAGCTGGATGGCGCCGACTTGACCGTTCGGGGGGGCGGCCATGTCGAACCGGAGCGCGTCGAGGAAGACTTGCCCCGTTGCGCCGAGGCCTTCGACGCGGTGGGCTTGCCCATTGCGATGATCACCACGCGCCTTGCCGATGGGCGCGATCCGCACTGTGAGCGAATTCTATCGGCCGCATCTAAATTGGGCATCAAATACTTCCGGTGCGGGGGCGGCGGCTACAATCTCAACCAGCCCATCATGCCCCAGTTGGAGCAAATCACCCGCGCCATGGGACGCCTCGCTGAAGCAGCGGAAGCGCATGGGATGGTTGGCGGGTTCCATAACCACTCCGGGCGCGGGCGCGTGGGCGCGCCATTGTGGGACCTCCATCACATTTACACCGAGGTGGGCAGCGACGCGCTTGGGTCCAACTTCGACGTGGGTCATGCCACCATAGAAGGCGCTTATGGCGCATGGGAAATCAATGCCAAACTGCTGGCGCCTCACACAAAGATGATGGCGGCGAAGGATTTCGTGTGGGACCGGGCAGGCGGCGTCGACTGGGCGCCGCTCGGACGCGGCCTTGTCGACCTTCCGGGCATGCTCCGCATCTTTCGGGACGAAGGCTTTGCTGGCCCGATTTCCATGCACTTCGAGTACCGCATCCAGAATGGCGAGCCCAGGTTTAAGGAAATCCGCGAAGCCAGGCAAGTGTTACGAGAAGCGATGAAGGAAGCCGGGTATGTCCTTACGTAGTGTCTTACGAATAATTCCCATTTTTACACTGGCCATTGTGTGGCCGGGCCATGCGCATGCGACGCGTCACCATCACATCGTGGCGGCCATCGACCAACATGCGGTCTCTTTAGCGGGAGAAACGCAGGAAGCACTGCGCAAGTATGCCCCCGATGTCGACATCGTCTACGGGGCACAGGGCCGCGCTCAACCGCGCGGCGAGGGTGCTGTAATTTTTGATGCAGTGCCAGCGAGTGCTTGGGCGAGCGGCGCGGATAATCCGGAGACGCAGCACTCGCCATGGGGTCTCAATGATTTGCGGCAAGACATCGCCGGACTGTCCGCTGAATTCTCGCCGCCTGAGCACCCGGTGCAAAAGAATCACGGCGTTATTTGCACGCTTGACCAGGCGGAACAATATGCCAGGGGATGGGCCGAAAATCTCGATGCCATCTTCGTAGACGTCGGTCCGTATCAACGCGATGCGTTGCGCCCGGATGCCGTCGAGCGTTTGAAGCCTATCGCCGATCACATTAAAAAGGCCAACAAAGACTGTTGGTTCGGGATCGTCATGAGCACATCTCCCGAGCACCTCGACGCCCATCAGGAAAACGGCGCCCAAAGCGCGCTCAAGCTCTTTGCCGACACGGCCTTCTGGACCAACGCCTACATGATTCCGGTGACGCCCTATGACACGCTGCCCCCGGACAACACCAATCACCGCCCGTATTTCGCCCAAGTCATGGAAGGCATCGCGAACTGGGATGCACGTCCCGAGGATGGAATGTACGCAGAAACGTTCCGTCCGCCGGACACCGAACTCAACCGCACCTCGGAAGTCTGGATGCAGCGGAGCGCCATGGTCTTGGGTGTCTTCACCATTCTCGGCGCCATTTTCGTTACCTACCGTTTCAAGCCGCGGCAAGCCTCGTAGCGCCCATCGCAAAGCGCAAACACGCTACACTCTCCTTATGGCTGCCACTGCTCTCGCCATATTCGGATGGACCCTCTTCGCGATCGCCGTGCTCGCGGGCATTGCGCTCAATGTGTTCGGGCTCTTCGGCAATTGGGTCATCCTCGGCGCGGTCATCATCGCCTGGCTCGTAAGCGGCTTCTACTATTTCAGCATCTGGTCGATCCTCGTTCTGTTCGTAATGGCGGCCATTGGTGAACAGCTGGAAGCCCTCGCCGCGGGCTACGGCGCCTCGAAGTTTGGCGGCTCGCGCGGCACAATGATCGCGAGCATCGCCGGCGCGATTGCCGGCGCCATGTTTGGCGCGCCCTTTGGATTTGTTTTCGGTTCGCTCGCCGGCGGCTTTGCCGGGGCTTTCATCGGCGCCATCCTCTACGAACTCATCCAGGAACAGAAAGGCTACCGCGAGGCGGTGTGGAGCGGCGTCGGCGCCGCCGTGGGCAAACTTGGCGGCGTGTTCGCCAAGTTGCTGATGGGGTTCCTCATGCTTGCAACCGCCTTTCTCATGATGGGCCGGGGTCTTTAGGCGTCTATCCTTATGCGCCTTTGCAGCGCCCGCGCGTCTTCTCTATGATGCGGGCCGCGGGTCTGCAGCCAATCATGCTTACCGGCTCGGCTCGAGGCGCTAAAGGGGGGGGATTCGCCGCTTTTATGGATATGCAACAACTCTTCGAACTCGTGCGCCAGCAAAATGCCTCGGACCTGCTGATCAGCGCGGGTGCGCCGCCGATGCTGCGGGTCAATGGACGCCTCTACCGCACCCGCAATGAAGCGCTCACGCCCGAGCAGACGCAAGAACTCATCGAGAGCGTGCTTACCAAGCAGCAAAAGGACGAGTTCCGCGAGCGGAAGGAGTTGGACCTCTCGCTCGCCAAAGGCCGCAAGCACCGTTTCCGCGTAAACGTCTACTACCAAAAGCAGTGCGTGACAGCGGCCTTTCGCCCGATTCCCGAGAAGATCCCAGCGCTTCAGGACTTGGGCC
>CAZLBS010000143.1:7853-8131 GCA_964557505.1 uncultured Nitrospiraceae bacterium
TGATGAAGCAAGGCCTCGTCCTTGTCACGGGGCCGACGGGCCACGGCAAAACCACTACGCTCGCCGCCATGGTCGACTGCATCAACCGGACACGCGAAGGCCACATCATTACCATTGAAGACCCCATCGAATTCTTGCACCACCATGGCAAGTGCATCGTGGACCAGCGTGAGGTGGGCGTGGATACGACGGGCTTTCACGCGGCGTTGCGCAGCAGCCTGCGCCAAGACCCCGATGTCATTCTCGTGGGCGAAATGCGCGATCTGGAGACCATCCAA
>CAZLBS010000144.1:0-8100 GCA_964557505.1 uncultured Nitrospiraceae bacterium
GACAGCCGTCGACACCGTGTCCCCTGGAGCAGGCAACGCGAAGCCTTCGGCTGCCCCTGCGTAGCGCCGCCATTGCTGGTCGACCTCGGCCGCATACACCACCCCGCTCTCATACGACTCGAAGCGTGCGATGCGCATGGGTATGGAATTCCTTCGCGGTCCCCCCTCTCCTGCCAAGCCTTATCGTACCCGCCGCTTTCCCCCGCGCACAACCGGGCCCATGCCTATAATGAGAGGAGCGCGAGTGGATTTGCCAGGGGCGCAGCGCTATACTTCGGCACCGCAACGCCTTAGCAATGGGCATGATTGCCGCGGGCGCTGTGTTGCCTTCTGAATAACACGCAAAGCGCCCCAGAGGCGATGACGGCGAATTGGCACTGCGACTTGAGACTGGCGTTAATCTGAATACAGGTTGGTATTCTGTTGAGAAACTGCTGGAGCCGCGCGGCTCGGTGATCGCGCATGCTCCGTTTGAACATGAGAGGAGGACAAATGCCATGGGTGCAGCAACCGAGTTGACCTCGGCGACATTCGAAGAAACCATTAAGGAAGGCGTGACGCTCGTCGACTTTTGGGCCGAGTGGTGCGGGCCGTGCAAGATGATGGCCCCCGCCATCGACGAACTGGCTGGCGAAGTAGAAGGCAAGGCCACCATCGCCAAGCTCGACGTCGACAGCCAAGGCGATGTCGCGCAGAAGTACGGCGTGCAAAGCATCCCCACGCTGATCATCTTCAAAGATGGCGAAGAAGCCAAGCGCTTTGTCGGCGTGACGCCAAAGGGCCAATTGGCCGAGGCCATCGAAGCAGCGGTCTAAGCCCGCTCCAAACGATACTTAATGGCGCTCCGGCATGGCATGTTCACGCCGGAGCGCCTGCCTGTTTACTCGACGCCGTGCACGTTCGTGGCAAGGTCTGTCGATACTCTGCTAAACAAATAGCGCGACGAACTGGCGTCAACGCTTTTCTTGATGCGCTGGTAGGTGGGCCGTGAAACGACGGCCATGTGGTAAATAGGCGCGCCCGGCTTCGCGACCGGCATCGTCGTCACGCCGAGTACGATGCCGTAGCCGGGGGCGGTCAATTCTTCTCCTTCCCCACCCAATATGCTGAAGATGGTGGCCAGCACTTGGTCCTTGGCAACAGGATCGCCCGGGTTCGCCGCAAAGCTGATGCTGCCGCTTCGGGGCGCCCGCACCCACGTCGTCTTGCGGATCTTGGTTTGAAAGCGCGGCGCTACCGGTTCGCCTTGCATCATGCCCAAGGTCTTCAGCACATTGTTGACCCCGCGTACGCCCACGCTCACCACGCCGGATTCAATCTTCCACACCTCGCCCGCCTCAAGAATGATCGTGGGCACGCCGGCATGTGTCGCCGCGCGCCGCAGCGAGCCTTCAGGACCCCGGCCGTCCACGATCAATTCGCAGCCAAAGGCGCGCGCCAGCATGCGCACCTGCGGGTCGCGCAAATCGCCGCGGATGTTTGGGTAATTCGTGCCGCGCACCGCGGCCGTGTGAAAGTCAATGCAGTAGTCGCATTTCTGCACGACTTCTTTAAAGACGATATGCGCCAGCCGGCTGGACAGGCTGCCATTGGGCGCCCCGGGAAACATGCGGTTGAGGTCGCGGCGGTCCGGCAAATAGCGCGTGTGGTTTTCTAGGCCATAGACATTCACCACCGGAATGATGATGAGCGCGCCATGCGTGAGGCGCGGCGGTTCGCCGTACAGCAACTGCCGCAGAATGCCCATGCCGTTGAGTTCGTCGCCATGAATGGCCCCTGTCAGGAGCACCCGCGGCCCCGGCTTGGCGGCCCGTATCACATGCAGCGGCAGCGTAACGGGGGCGCCTAAATAAGATTCTCCGACCTTGAGCATCAGGTCGCGCGATTCCCCCGGACGGATGCGCTCGCCCCCGATCACCAAAGCCTTGCGCCCTTTCGGCGATGCCTTTGCATTGTTCTTTGGAGGCGCGCCGGTCATGGCTTCTTGCTGCCTGCCATCGCGTTTTGTTTGCGGGGACGCGCCTTCGTTCTCCGAAGCTTGTGCGGTTCCCGGTTCTTGTCCGGTATCAGGCTGCGCAACGCGCTGATTTCACCAAAGCACAACAGGATGTCGCCCGTCTGCACAATGTCGTCCCCGCGAGGATTCGCAATGACAGACTTCTGCCGCTTGATGCTCATCACGTAAATGTTGCGTTCACTCAGGCTCGTGTCGCGCAGCGCCTTGCCCTCGATGTCCGGCATGTCATGCACGCTGAATTCCACGACGCGGTAGCCGGCCGCAAGCCGCAGCCGCTGCTTCAGGTCGACTTCAGGAAACAGCACGTGTTCCTCGATGCTGGCCACCATGGCATCCGCGACGTCGATGCCGGTCGCGTTCTCGATCCCCTCGAGACCGGGCGACGAGTTCACTTCCATGACTTGCGGCCCCTGATCCGACTCGAGCATGTCGACCCCGGCTATGCGCAATCCCATCACCTGCGCCGCGCGAATGGCCGTGCGTTCGTATTCCGGGTCCAATTCGACAGCCTCGATGCTGCCGCCCCGGTGCACGTTGCTCCGAAACTCCCCGGCCTGCGCCCGCCGCCGCATCGCCGCCACCACGCGGTCATCCACCACGATGGCACGGATATCCCGGCCTTTGCTTTCTTTCACGAACTTCTGAATCAAGACGTTTTGGCGGGTGCTTTGCAGCGTCTCGATGATGGCCTGAGCAACCTTGGTCGTCTCTGCGAGAATCACGCCGACCCCTTGCGTGCCCTCCAACAACTTGATGATTACCGGAACCCCGCCGACCCGCTCAATCGTCGGCAGGATGTCTTTTTTGTCCCGGGCGAATGCCGTCGCGGGAATGCCGATGTCATGCCGGCTCAGGATTTGCGCCGCCCGCAGTTTGTCGCGCGACGTGGCAATGGCGACGGATTCGTTCGCTGCGTAGATGCCCATCTGCTCGAATTGCCGGACCACCGCCAGGCCGTAATGCGTAATCGACTGACCGATGCGCGGCAATACGGCGTCATAGTTCGACAGGCGCCGCCCGCGAAAAAACAGGTCAGGCTCCTCCTGCTCGATGGTCATCGAAAACTTGAGCGTGTCCAGAACCTTGACGGCGTGGCCCCGCTTGGCCGCCGCTTCCCGCAGGCGTTTCGTGCTATAGGCGCGCGGCGCGCGGCTCAGTATCGCGAGTTTCATTCCGATGCTTCCCGTTTGCGCTTTCGAGGCTTTGCCGTAATCACGCTGCGTTTGCTCACGTCCACCAAGAAGTCCCGCTCAATTGCCTTGCGCCCCAGCAGCATGCGAAACAACATCTTTTCCCGGGAGACCAGCGACAGTTCGATGTTCTTCACGATGGGGCCAATGATTACGCGCGCCGTTACGAAGCACCGCTTACGATAGATGCCCGTGCTCGAGCGCACCTTCGCCCACTTGAGAATGGGGGCTATCACCCCGAGATCCCCGCTGGGATTGTTGCGCTTCGTAACCACAGTGAAGCGCACGTGCCCATCGCCAAGATCCTGCAAATCATCCACGTGGAGCGCGCTTGTGCGTGCGCCCGTATCCACCTTCGCCTTCAGGCCCTTGATGCCCCAATCGGGAAAGTCGACGTATTCCGTCCACCCGATGATCGGCATCGTTTCGACGGAGTGGTGATGCCGCTGCCGGTGCTCGCGCGGCAGCCCGCGCCCGTCATGATGGCTGGAGGTTGGTTCAGTCACTCAGGCATCCTACGAAATACGAGGGGTGGCAGGGAAGCGCTCGCGCAGCACGTCATGGACCCCTAGAAATCCCCCGTTCGAACAGAGCAGCACCACCGTCTTGCCAGCCATGACCTGCCCGGTGCGCTCCGCGATGGCGGCGGCCGTGTCTTCCGCGAAGGCTGCTGTTCCCCGCTCACGCAGATCCGCCACCAACTGGTCCAGGTCGAGGCGCTCATCCGCGGCCAGCCGCTCCGGACGGTGAATCGGCCCCGCAATCACGGCATGCGCTCCAGCGAACGCATCGCACAACGCATGTTGGAAGCGGCGTGTTACGGTAGTATTCGAACGCGGTTCAAACAAGACGGCCAGCCGGTATTCGGGCCAGCGCTGCAGGGCCGCCTTGATGGTTTCGCGTATCGCGGTCGGGTGATGGGCGAAATCATCGACGAAGACCGCCTCGCCCGATTCGAGAAAGACATCCATCCGCCGGCGCACGCCGGGGAACGAGCGCGCGGCCGGCTTCAGTTCGGCTGCCGGCACGCCCCATTCGAGCGCTACGCCAATGGCGGCCAGCAGATTGCGGAGGTTGTGCTCGCCCGCCATGGGCGCCTCGAACACGCCGGCATCACGCCCCTCCGCCACGACGCGCAGCCGGGTGAATCCTTCCGCGGCGCCGAGAACTTCCCCCGAGATATCCGGAGCTTCGGCGCGGCTGCTAAGGCCATACGTCTTCACGGGACAGAAGGCATGCTCCCTTAATCCGCGCGCGCCCGCGTCGTCGGCACAGAGGAATAGCGCGCCGCCGGCGGGCATCTGCCGGAGCATCCACTGAAACGCCCGTTCGATACTGGCGAGATCAGGATAAATGTCGCCATGGTCGAACTCGACCGAAGTGACGATGGCCATCTCCGGGAGATAGTGAAAAAATTTGGCGCGCTTGTCGAAGAACGCGGAATCGTATTCATCGCCCTCGATGACAAACGGACCGCCGGCCGCTCCAAGGCGTGCGCCGTGCGCGAAGCCCTTCGGCTGTCCGCCAATAAAGAAGCCGGGGGAGAGGCCCGCGTGGTCCAGCAGCCATGCCAAGAGCGCCGTCGTAGTGGTCTTGCCGTGCGTGCCCGCCACCACCAAGGGCCGCCGCTGACGCAGCACCGCCTCCTTCAAAAACTCCGGGAGGCTTACGTAATGCAGCTTGCGGCTGAGGCAGGCCTCGACTTCCGGATTGCCGCGCGACAGCGCATTGCCAATGACGACGCGCCCGGGCGACCAGTCGAGGTTGGCTGCGGCATATCCCTCCGCAACCGGCACGCCCAAGGCCTGCACCATCGCTGAGGCCGGGGGATAGAGGGGGCCATCGCTTCCGCGCACCTGCCACCCCGCTTCGATGGCCAGACGTGCCCCCGAGACCATGCCCATGCCGCCGATGCCGCTGAAGTGAACCGACGGCCCGGCTCCATGCTCACCTGAGGCTACCAACGAAATGCGAGGCTCACGGCGATAAAGGCGCTGTAGCTGTTGCTTGACCTGACGTGCATCATTGCGCCAAAGCATACGCATACCCGCCAAAAATTGCCATGCCAGCTCGCACGCGTATGCGGGAATTACGGGTGACGCCAGCGGCCTTCCTCTTAATGGGAAGCATGCTATTCGCGCTGCCGAGGCCCGTTTACCTGTTGTAATCGAATGAGGCGCTGCGTTAAGCTTCCTAGCATTATCGTTCCCTCGACGGTGGCACGCCGCGCATCCGTGTCAGCGTGTGCACCCGGCGCCGTTAGCCATACATCGCTGGCCGCTCGCACGGCTCTGCCGCCGCCAGTCGTGAGGGGGGCGCCCTTGCCCACCCCCGGAGAGAAAGCTCTAAGCATGGCCATGCATAACGCCGACCCGCACAGCATGAGTCTCCTCTTCGTCGAGGAACTGTACGAACAGTATCTGCAAAATCCGGAAGCCGTCTCAGCCGATTGGCGCCGCTATTTCGATAGCCAGGACGGACACGCGCCGCCCCAAGGCGAGCGTACATCGCGTCCCGCCGCGGCCGGCGGGGTAACGACCATGTCGGCAGGCCGCGCCGAAGCCCGCGCCCCGCACGATGGCGGCAATGGCGCGGCAGCGCCAGTTGCCCCCGAGTCAAGCAAGCAGCCGCCCGCCAGCGAACTGGCCATGCATGATCGCGACAGCGCCACCCTGCAGCACCGTGCCGACATGCTCGTCCGCAACTACCGCGTGCGCGGTCACCGCGTCGCCCGCGTGGCGCCGCTCAGCGAAGACGAAGTGCCCTATCTTCCCGAACTCGACCCCGAGTACTTCGGCGTGACCCAAGGCGATTTGGAGCGCACCGTCTCCGCCGGCACCCTCGTCGGCCAAGGGCCGCTCAAGCTGGGCAACGTCATTCGCAAAATGCAGCAGACCTATTGCCGAAGCATCGGCGTTCAATTCATGCATATCGACGATCTCGGCGCGCGCGAATGGCTGCAAGAGCGCATGGAGACGTCGGAGAACCGCATCAAGCTCAGCCGCGATCAACAGTTCCGCATCTTGCGCCGCCTGTCCGATGCCGTGATTTTCGAAGAGTTCATCCAGCGCAAATTTATTGGCGCGAAGCGCTTTTCGCTCGAAGGAGCCGAAAGCTTGATTCCGCTCCTTGAAATGACCATCGAGGAAGCGGGCGCCTTAAGCGTCGACGAGATCGTCATTGGCATGGCACACCGCGGCCGCCTGAATGTGTTGGCCAATATCATGGGCAAGAGCCCGCACCAAATCTTTCGGGAGTTTGAAGACGCCGACCCCGAACTGAGCCTTGGCCGCGGTGATGTGAAGTATCACCTCGGCTATCACATCAACCGCATTACATCGAATGGCCACAAGGTCTTTCTCGCGCTTTCGTTCAATCCAAGCCACCTCGAATATGTCAACCCAGTTGTGATGGGCCGCGCCCGCGCCCGCCAAGACCGCATCGGCGATACCAAGAACGAACACAGCATGGTCTTGCTCATTCACGGCGACGCGGCCTTTGCCGGCGAAGGGGTGGTCCAGGAAACCTTGAACCTCAGCGAACTCGAGGCATACCAAACGGGCGGCACGCTGCACGTTATCGTCAACAACCAGATTGGCTTCACCACCGACCCGTCGCAGTACCGCTCTAGCGTGTACGCAAGCGATGTCGCCAAGATGCTGCAAGTCCCCATTTTTCATGTAAACGGCGAGGACCCGGAAGCCGTGGCGCAGGTCGTCCGGCTTAGCATGGAATTTCGCCGCCGCTTCAAGCGCGATGTCGTGATCGACATGTATTGCTACCGGCGCCGCGGGCACAATGAAGGCGACGAGCCCGAGTTCACCCAGCCGCAAATGTATGCCCGCATCGGAAAGCGGCCGACCGTGCGCGAAAGCTATCTGAAGCGGCTCCTAAAAATGGGTGAAGTCACGCGCGAAGAAGCCGACGAGATCGCCGAGAACCGCCGCCAGCAGTTGGAGGAAGAGTTGCAGTTTGCCCGGCGTGAAGACCACGTGCACACGCCGACCATGCTCGGCACGCTCGCCGGCAAGATGTGGGACAAATATAAGGGCGGCCCCGAGCATGGCCTGCCGGAAGCCGAAACCGCCGTGCCTGCCGAGCGGCTCAGCCAGTTGCTCGAGCGCACTACGATGCTGCCAGAGAACTTCACTGCGCACCGCAAGTTGACGCGCCTGTTGGAACAGCGCCGCGAAATGGCGCAAGGCAAACGCCCGCTCGACTGGGGCGGGGCCGAAGCGCTCGCGTTGGCATCGCTTGCCGTCGAGGGCTACCGCATTCGCCTGACCGGACAAGACTGCGAGCGCGGCACCTTCAGTCACCGGCATAGCGTGCTTCATGATGTCGAGACCGGCCAGGTGTACCGGCCGCTTCAGCACCTCGAAGCAGGGCAAGCGCCCGTTGAAATCTACAACAGCCCGCTCAGCGAAGCCGGCGTGCTCGGCTTCGAATACGGCTACAGTGTCGGCTACCCGGATGCGCTGGTCATGTGGGAAGCGCAATTCGGCGACTTCTGCAACGCGGCCCAGGTCATCATCGACCAGTTCATCGCGAGCGCCGAAGACAAGTGGCGCCGCCTGAGCGGCCTCGTATTGCTCTTGCCGCATGGCTTCGAGGGCATGGGGCCCGAACACTCGAGTGCGCGGCTCGAACGCTTTCTCGTGTTGGCTGCTGAAGACAACATGCAAATCTGCAATGCCACCACCCCTGCCCAGCTCTTTCATTTGCTCCGGCGGCAAGTCATCCGGCCGTGGCGCAAGCCGCTCATCCTTATGACGCCGAAAAGTCTCCTGCGCCATCCGCAGGCTGTGTCCGCCTTGGAGGACCTGGCTGAAGGCGCCTTTCAGCGCATCATTCCAGACGCGAACGGCGTCAACGAACAGGCCAAGCGCGTCC
>CAZLBS010000145.1:0-8014 GCA_964557505.1 uncultured Nitrospiraceae bacterium
TCCAGCAAACCGCATCTATCTATGGACCGGCGAGGGAGAATCCTCGGTTTGGCGTGAGCCGAGCGGCATGGCCAATGGCTTAGCCGTGGACACAGAGGGCCGCATCATTGCATGCGAACATGGCAACCGCCGCGTCTCCCGCACGCTCAAAGACGGCACAATCGAAACCGTTGTCGATCGCTATCAAGGCAAGCGGCTTAATAGTCCCAATGATGCCGTGGTGCGGGGAGATGGCAGTATCTTCTTCACTGATCCGCCTTATGGCGTTTCGGAGGAGGAGCGCGAACTCGACTTTCAGGGCGTCTATCTTGTCAAGCCCGATGGGGAGTTGGTCTTGCTAGACGATTCTTTGGACCGCCCCAATGGCATCGGCTTGTCGCCCGATGAGCAGACGCTCTATGTAGCGGACACCCGCGGCGGCTTTATCCGTGCTTACGACGTAGCTGAGGATGGGGCCGTCTCCAATCCACGAAAGTTTTGCGATATTCCGGGCCCGGATGGAATGGTCGTGGATGGATTCGGCAATGTCTACTGCACGGGACGCGACGGCATACAAGTCAATCTACCTGACAGTGGCCAGTTGCTCGGAACCATTGCGTTGCCGCTGCAGCCCGCCAACTGCACCCTCGGGGGCAAACATGGCAAGACCCTCTTCGCTACGTGCCGCCGGGCCGTCTACGCCATACAGCTTGCGCGGCCGGCCGGCGAATAGGCTACGGGGTCTCCCGGAGCGTCAAGCCAGCTTGAGTCAGGCGCTGCCGAAGAATTTCTTCGAGCCCAGCAAACCGCATCAGCGCCGTAATTTGCCATCCCGTGCGCGTCACCGTATGGGTCAGGTCGACGTCGTATTGGTCTTTCAAGCGGAGCCTCGCGCCTTCAAGCAACATCAATTCCAACGGGTTTTTCAGCGATGCCACCCGATCTTCTTCCAAGGTGTTGTCGCACTGAAGCACTAGGGTCGCGGCGATTTCATCGGTAGACGTAAAATTCGCGGTGAGGTGCAGCGTGTCAATCACCTCTATTTGGTCGAGCCCTATCCGGTGCGGCGTGCTTACCGTACCCTCCTCGGAGAGTGCCAGGCTCTCCCACAGTGTGTAGATGCCGCCGTTCGTGTTGTCGGCGAAGCATTCGAGCAAATGGCCGCCTTCCAAAACGATCGGCGCATGGGGAGGACGCTCGCCCCATTCCGACGCAACGGTATTCGACGTGACTTGAGGGACAGGGACCGTGGCGTTCAGCCGCATGAACCCCCGCCGCTCGAGCTGCATGCCTTCCTCTGCAAATTGAACCCGAGGCATGTTCAGCTCGCCAAGGCGCTCGTTCACCCGGTTCGTAATGAAGGGTCCGAAGCGACGTTCGTTAAGGAAAAAGGTCAGGTGATATTGCTGTGAATCTGCATCGTGATGCCCCAGTACCGCAACACTATCCGGTATGCTGGTACGGAGCGTCTCATTGTTCACAAAAAGATCTAGTCCGCCAGGGATGACTTGCTCGAAATCGGTCAGCGCCATCAAGCGCTCCATCGCCAAATCGGGATCCGCAAGCACGATCAGGTCTGCCCTTTCGGCCCCCGCATCTGCATACGAGACTTGTGGAGCAGGGTAATACCCCACGCTGCTCAAACCGTAAACGGCTGCGGCAGTAAGCCCGGCAATCAGCAACACGGCGCCAATGGCTGCGCCAATAAAGAATTTCTTCAACATGCGCGAGATCCTCTTGTGGCCCCGGCCAAGGGCCGACCTTGATGTCAGCACGCCGACCCGGATTGCGTGCTGAATTGGACTGAATACCACGGAGACGCTCCCACGCTCAAACTGGTTCCGGTCCCGCACGCCGCTAGGGAAAGTGTTTTCTATGGCTTTTACCAGGAGGCAGCATGCGGTATGCTAGCGGCTTGTCCTTTGAACAGGAGACCAATGTCATGTCCATCGACCGCCGGACTTTCCTTCGAACGACCGCCTCGGCCGCCGCCGCTGCTGCCTGCATCAGCGCGATGCCAAGGCCTGTCACTGCCAAGACTGTCAACGGCATGCCCTATCGCCGTCTCGGAAAAACCGGCGAAATGGTGTCGCTCCTCTGTCTTGGCGGCTCCCATATCGGCATGCCAAGCGTAACCGATCAAGAATCGATTCGCATGATGCGCACGGCAGTCGACGAGGGCGTCAACTTTTTTGACAATGCCTACCAGTATCATGCCGGCCGCAGCGAGGAATTAATGGGCAAGGCGCTCAAAGACGGCTACCGCGACAAGGTGTTTCTCATGACCAAGGTGCTCTCAAGAACGCGCGAGGGCGCCAAGCATCAGCTTGAAGAGAGTTTCCGGCGCCTCGACGTCGACGTGATTGACCTTGTGCAGATGCACAGCATCAAGTATGAAGACGATCCCCGCGCTGTTATGGAAGACGGCCCGCTTGAAGTGGTGCTCGAGGCAAAGCAAGAGGGCCGCGTCCGCTACATCGGCTTCACGGGACACTACGTCACCTCGGCCCACAAAGACATGCTGGCACAAGACTTCGATTGGCAAACCATTCAAATGCCGTTGAGCTGCTTCGACTATCATTTCGAAAGCTTTACACGGGAAATCCTGCCCATCGCCACCGAACGCGGCATCGGCGTCATTGCCATGAAGACGCTGGGCGGCAGCCCGGGCAGCGTGCCGCGTACAGGCCTGGTCACGGTGAAAGAAGCCCTGCACTATTCGATGAATCTGCCCGTCGCCACGGTATGCTGCGGCATGACAAGCATGGATGAATTGCGGCAAAACCTGTCTATCGCGAAAAACTTCACGCCCATGGAGGAAGACGAGGTGGCCGGTTTGTTGGCCCGCGTTGAGCCGGAAGCAAAGGACGGCCGCCATGAGCCCCACAAAACGGTCTGGGAGCAATCGCGTCAGAAGACGTAGCGGCCAGCCACTTCACGTGCATGCCTTACCGATCTGATTCGCCATCTTCCAGGAAATAATTGAAGTTCGGCGTCTCTTCGCTCTCGATAATCTCCCAGGCCTCGTTTGGGTCCGCCGCGTTGAAGAGCATCGTCCGCACGACTTCGTCGCCAAGCATTGAGGCAAGCGCCGCCATCACTTCCAGGTGACGCTTCTCGTGCTCCTCCGGAGTCACGATGAGGGCGATGACGCGCACCGGCTCTTCATCCGGGCTGTCCCAGGCGATGCCCTTGCGGCTGATTCCCAAGACGCCCTGCACCGCCTCCCCATTGGCAATGCGCCCATGCGGTATCGCCACGCCCTCGCCTACCGCGGTCGAAAACTCCTTCTCACGCGCCGTGATCGATTCACGCACTTCCACTTGCTGGGCGCGTGGAACACGGTGCGTGCGATTAAAGAATTGCGCAAGCTTGTCAATCGCTTCCCACTTATCCTTTGCCTCAAGATCAGTCAGAATGTATTCCTCTTGAAGGAATGAGATCAGGCGCGGCCGGTCGAGGCCTGCCTCCTTGGCCCGCCGTAACGCGAACCGCGTCCCAAACGGGCCAATGATCTCATTCAGCGTGACGGCCGCCAGCGCCGCCGCGCCAATCGAGGCCGCCATTTCCCGGGGGATATCCGGATTGCTCTCAAGCAAGACGACCAAGCCCACCGTTATCCCGGCTTGGGGCACAAGGGCGAATGGGAAGTTCGACCAAATACGGGGCGTGCTTTGCGACAGTATGCCACCAGCCATCGAGCCGAAGCCCTTGCCCAAGATGCGGGAGGCCACAAATGCCACGAAAATCCACCCAGCACTGAACAACTCGGCCAAATGCAGGGAAGCGCCAGCAATCGTGAAAAAGGAAATGAACACCAATTGCTCGACAGGGCGGATCGCTTCGACAAGCCGCTCGCCGCGCCGCCCGCTATTGCCGAGCGTGATGCCCAGAAAGAGGCAGGTCAGAAGCGGGCTGACGCCCAATTGCGACCCCGCGCCACAACACAAGAGCACCCCGCCAAGCATCAGGCTGAAGTCAGACCAATTGTTGAGTGCCGGGCGGGCATCCAGATAGCTGATGAGGCGGCCAGTGCCCAGGCCAATGACGACCGCTCCCGCGAACTGATACAGCACTTGAAGCAGCGGCCGTGCGACCCCAGCGATTTCACCGCCCGCCTCAAAGTAGTCGGCCAGCAGGGGGCTCGCGAATGCGAACAGCACGATGCACGCGATATTGTTGAGGGCCGTCACCGAAAGCAATGTCTTGACGAACGTCCCCTTTGCCCGGTTCTCCCGAATGAGCATGATGGTCGTAGCGGGCGCGGTTTCTACCGCGAGAATGCACAGCAGCAGCGCCATTTCCCGTGGCGCGCCCGCCATGCGGCATAGCGAGAACACAAGCAAAAGCGTGCAAAGCACCTCGCAGAACGAGATCACCAGAATGCGGCGCAGCGCATTGTGGATCCGGTCATAATCGAGGCTGCGTCCGACATTGACCGTAATGAGTCCCATGGCCACTGTCGAAAGCGTACCGAGCATTTCCGGCAGGTAAACGCCCTGAAACAAGTCCAGAGCCGCGGGGCCAATAAGCAGGCCCGCAAAGATGTTCCCTGTCACCGAGGGGACCCCGAGGCTCTTCGCAAGACGGCCGCCCAAACCGCCCACGATCACAATCACCGCGACGACGAGCAACGGGCTGATCGCATCCGGAACAGGCGGGCGAAAATCGATAAGCGCCTCGAACATCGGCGTACCTTTTGAGAGGTCGAAGCGGGCCTACCGAAGGCCCGCAACCACGCAGAGCACACGGGCGCACATGCGCTCGTCAGGCGCGCACCCTTCCGCAGGCCGAATTGTGCGGCTGTCGCCAAGGTAGATGCAACGGAGCCAAATGGCCGGCCATGCATGCGAGCGGCGTGCGCATGTATGCTGACAGTACAGGAAACACTATGCAGCCGCGGCCAAACGAGTGATGACTTCGCCGCGGCGGGGAGATTTGACGCGCCATGCCGAGCCAGTTTTCCGAACGGACCAGCCGCGAAGCGGTCGAAGAAGGCCGTGCACTCGCCCCCAAATTTGACGAGCAAGGGCTGATTCCATGCGTCACGACCGACGCCAGCAACGGCCAAGTCTTGATGGTGGCGTACATGAATGCCGAAGCACTTGCCCGCACCATTGAACTTGGAGAAGCTGTCTATTACAGCCGAAGCCGCAAAGAGCTTTGGCACAAGGGAGCCACTAGCGGCCACGTGCAGCAGGTGCACGAACTCCGCGTTGATTGCGATCAAGATTGCGTATGGCTCCAGGTGACGCAGAAAGGCCCGGGCTGCTGCCACGTGGGCTACGCCTCATGTTTCTACCGGCGCGTACCTCTGGGCGCCGGGCACAACACCCAACTCGAATTTACTGAAAGCGAAAAAGCCTACGACCCAAAAGCGGTGTACGGCAAGGGCTAGCGCATAATCCGCAGATTTCTCTGTTTTTCCCCTCCATTCTTGCTTGCATGGCCGATCTACGGCACGAACTGTTCCGGCGCGTGGTACAGTATTAAAGTCACGTTAAGGATGAAGGCATCCCCCCTGGACCAAGGGGCGCCGGGGCAAGCAAGTCGGCCGTTTCGTCTCGACCCATCTGGGCTGAGGCCGCGCAGGGCCTATCCGTTTGAGGAGAGCTTCCAAGATGAACCGTATTGGCTTAGTTTCGGGCAGTGCCGTCCTATTCCTTCTGTGCGCGGCAGGCGCTGCGCAACTGCCCTCGAACATCGACCTGGCTCAGCCGCCAGGTTCTGAAGGCAGCGAAGTGAGGCGCGTACTCGGCGGACAGCTCGGCGCTCAACTCGGCGCGCAAGATGCCAATGGAATCGCCTTTGGAGACTTTAACGGCGATGGATTCGACGACGCCGTCGTAGGGGCGCCAGGTGTCGACGTACAGGGCGATGCCGATGCTGGCGAGGCCTATCTGATCTTCGGCGGGCCCGATGTTGACCTTCCGGCGGCCAACATTGATCTCGCGCAGGCCGCAGGCGCAAACGGCGAGGTCCGCTTACAGGGCCCGTCCGCCGACGATCGGCTAGGCATCGCCGTCGCGGCAGGCGACATCAACGGAGATGGCTTCGATGACGCCGTCATCGCCGCACCATTCGCGCCCGATCCCAGCAACACCTCGAGCATCAATGGAGCCGTATACGTCATCTACGGTGAGAGCACCAAGCCGGGTCCAACGCTCGACCTTGCAAGCCCAGCCGGAAGCTTCAATGAGACCCAAATCATCGGGCCGCAGGCGAACGCGAATTTCGGTTTCGCCCTTGCCTGCGGCGATATCAATGCCGATGGTTTTGATGACGTCCTGATAGCAGCGCCCTTCTACGACGAAGACGGTCTGACCGGCCGCGGAGCCATTTTCATTGTCTATGGCAATGGCGCAAAGCCAGGAGCACCCATTCCCCAAACATCCGGAACGCTCGTTGATCTGACGGCAACACCAGGCGCGTCAGGCGAAACCGTCATCCTCGGTGAAACGGAAAATTCCTTCCTCGGTGAAGCCGTGGCAGCAGGCGACTTCAATGCCGACGGATTCGACGATGTGTTCGCCAGCAACAATCCGTCGATCCTGAGTGGGGCACGTGAAGCAGTCGTCGTGCTGTATGGAGAAGCCGCCAAACCCGGCCTGCCGCTCGGCAGCGGAACCCAAGTCGACTTGAACGGTTCTGATGGCGCCTTCGGGGAAACCTACATTTACGGCGAGGATGCAAGCGACAACTTTGGCATTGCGCTTAGCACCGGCGACGTCAACGGCGACGGAGTCGGCGACGTGCTCATCGGCGCAGAGAGTTTCGGCGATGGAGGCGGCGCGTTTCTGATTTACGGAGCAGCGATCAAGCCAGGCGTGCCTGAGGGGATGGGTACGAAGGTCGACTTAGAACCGCTAAGCAGCGACTATTTCGGTCAGGAAACGCGCTTCCTCGGCGCTGCTGCCTCGAGCAATCTCGGCATAAGCGTCGCGCTGGGCGATGTCAATGGCGATGGATATGCCGATGCCTTCTTGTCGGCAACCGAAGAAGCCGTGGACATGGAGATGTTCGTTGGTACCGGGTACGTCGTTCTGAGCGACGAAGGCAGTTTCGGCACTGAGCAAGGCGGCATCCAAGTCTTCGACTTCGGCGCTGCAACGGCCGATGTCAAGATTTTTGGCGCGCGCGCCTTAGACAGCTTTGGCTTCAGCACGCGGGGCCAGGCCGACCATAACCGCGACGGGACCCCCGACTTGGCTGCCTCCGCGTTTAGTGGACAGAACCCCGCCCTGACGGGAGACCAAAACGCGGGCATCGCATACGTCTTTTTCGGCGAAACGCTAAGCGATACTGTTTCGCTCAGCGAGTCTTATCCGGCGGGCGCGGCGCCGCTCCGGGCGCTCGGACCGCGCTTGGCCCCGCTTGGCCGCGCCCTGCTCGGCTTTGATGCTGGCAGCGCCGCGCTGGCTACCGTCACCATCACCCGCAATGACGCCGCCATTTCCAACGTGGGCAACGCCAACGCCGGCGGTACAGCGGACGTCTACTGGCAAGTGACGGCGTCGCGTACCGGCTTCTCGTTGGCCAGTCTCGAATTTCAATACACCGATGAAGAAGTCGACGGAATCCCAGAAGACGATCTTCGCCTCTTCACGGCCCTCAATGAAGCGGGACCCTGGACCGAGTTGGCGGCGCAAACATTGGATACTGCCGCCAATACGTTGTCAGGCGAATCGTCGGTATTAGGATTCTTTGCAATCGCCGATGCCGTGGGGCCCGCCGTGACTTCTGCGGCCGTGCAAGCGCCGCTCGTGGTGCAACTAACGTTCCGTGAGCCCATGGGGAGTTCGGCGCTCAACCCTGCCAACTATGCGTTGAGTGGAACAGGGCAAGGCACCCTGCAAGCCTCTCCCACGCAGGTGACCCAAGATGCGCCTGATACGTACACGCTGACCTGGCCGGGCGGCAGTATGGTTCAAGGCGGCGACATAACCATCACCGCCAGCAACGTGACCGACGAAGCCGGCAATCCAATCGAAACACCGGCGTCGGCCACAGACGATGCGGGCGGCAAAGCGAATCC
>CAZLBS010000146.1:0-5213 GCA_964557505.1 uncultured Nitrospiraceae bacterium
GTTTGCTCCAGTTCGGCGATAAACGAAACCAGACGCCCCGCGGCCTCCGGGGGAAAGCGCACATTCACCGCCCCCGCGCCCAAGGCCAGCGCACTGCCTGGGCCATAGCGCTCGTTGAGCGTCTTTTCAATGTTGCTTGCCGTCGTGAAATCGGGCTGCTTGAGCAACAGCATCAAGCGTTCACCGTCGGTTATCGTTGACGGGACTTCCCGCTCCACGTAAGCCCCCATTGGAATCCGCCCCACCGTGACGTGGTTTTGCCGCACGGCCGTGCCGCCTCCCGCGTCAGCGTTGAAGCCGCCTACTGACAGCGGCCCTTGGGCTACGGCATAGACCCGGTTGTCCGCGCCGTACAAAAACGTGTCCAGCAGCGTTCCTCCCTCCAGACTCTCCGAGTCATAGAGCGAGCTTACTTCGACATCGATCCGCGTCCCCTCTTTTGCAAAGGCAGGCAAGGTCGCCGTGACCATGACGATCGCGGCATTCTCGCTCGACAACTCCGTAAGGCTTTCAACATCGATGGTGAGCCTTTCGAGGAGACGCTCTTGCGCGCGAAGGGCCGCGTCGGTTCCGTCGCCTGTTCCCGACAACCCCACCACGATGCCGACGCCCCGCAAGATATTGCCGCGCACGCCCTGAATCGTGCACAGCTCTTTCAGACGGGAGGACTGGGCGTCCGCCACGCTCAGCGCAATGATGGCAAGGCAAATGGCAGCGAAGCGCGCGTACCGCATGTGATGCTCCTAAAAGGGTGAGAACCAGTCGAGGAAGCGCGTCAGAATGCCCCGGCGCTGGTTGTTCCACAGCGGGCCCTTGCCTTGAAGGCTGACGCTTGCCTCCGCAAGCTGCGTGCTCAAGATCGTGTTCGCGGCCGAGACATCCTCCGCGCGGATGATGCCGGTCACTTCGATGAGAGTGTCCTCCCGGTTCACCGTCACCTTCTTCGTGCCGGTAATGCGGAGGTTGCCTTTGGGCAACACCTCGACGACCCGGCAGGCAATCGTCGTCACCAGGGTATTTTGCCGTTGCGTCCGCCCCTGCGTCCGGTGCTCTTTCTCGGCCTCGATCAAGTAGATGGGAAGTTCGCCCGGGTTGATGACCCCAAGACCATTCGGCTGATTTTGCGTGAGAAAGGGATTGTCCCCCGCCGGCGCATCCGACTCGATGTCGGATTCTTTCCGGGCGTCCGTGTTCGATTGGGTCTGGGCTTCAATGGTCTCGCGCACGAGCACGGTGATGAGGTCGCCCTCCTCGTATCGTGCCTTGGGCAGCGAAATGAGCGTGCCGTTCTCTTCCGCGTCGGCGCTGAACAGAGAATCCGCGGCCGCCCCGAAAGGCAGCAGCACGGCCAGCAATACGAGCAGTCTGCGTCTCATGAAACCTTCTCCCTCCCTTACGGCAGCGTTACCGCGCCGTCCTTGCGCACAATGCCTACGAAGGCTTCGCCGGATTCCAGGTTTTCCAGCTCGATGAGGTCGCCCGCGCGGCCGTCTTCCTGTGCTTTGGCCTGCATGGTCACACGCACCGCTCCCCGCCCGGCTTCGACAGTCACCAGCTGACGCCGCTTCACCAGCACGGGCGGCTCGACATGCCGTTCGTGAATGGTTTGCCCCGCCATGATGGTCTTCTTCGCAACGAGCCCCGTCACGCCGGACGCCTCCGTCACCGTGCCGCGCCGCAATTGCGACATGGGAAACACGCGCGTTTCGAGGTGCTCCATGGCAATTCGCTGCCCCCGCTGAATGTCGCGCGCGGCGATGATCGTCTCCGCATATGCCTCGATTTCAGCGCGGCACATAATGCTGTGTTCGCGTTCGCCGTCTACGTAGATGTCGCCTTGAAACGCGCCTACGCCGAGATACTCATACTGAGGATTGACCCGCCACGCCATCGTCACTTCGCCTTCAGGCAATACGATGTGCGTGTCAGGCACCATCAGTTTCATGCTCGTATCGGCCGGGTCCCACGGCATTTCCAACAGGATGTAGTGCTCGAGGGCATCGTGTACCTTCGCCATGGAAAGTTCCTGCGACAAGGTCGTGGTCTTTACGATTCGCGGTCCTTTCACCCGAAACCGGCCGTCTTCATAGCCCGCGTCCCGCACGCGCGCGGCGATGAGCGAGGCCGTTAGATTCTTGCTGTTGCCGGGACGGGGCGCCGGGAACACCTCAAGCTCATGCAGCGCATCTGCCGCCCGGCCTTCGATGTCCGCCAGATCGCCCAGCACGATGGTCGGCCCATCGACGTAGACCTCGGGATGCAGGGTAATGACCACCGGCGGCGCCGCCTCTGCCAATGCATCCGTCCCTTCGCCGTTCGGCCCGAGCGCGCCCCGTGCCGCCGGAGCCGCCTCTTGGCCAATATCGTTGTGCAAGACAGGTATCTGCGGCTCTGACGCCTCCATCGGCGGCTCGAGCGGCGCCGTCGGCAACTCGAACGTTGTCGGCGCCGGCAACGCATCCGCCCGGGCGGGCCCTGCAATGAGCACTGCCGCGCAACACCAAGCTGCCATCATCGTCCATGTCTTCATCGCTTAGCCGCCCTCATTTCTTACCGCCGCGCGTTGTTCGCGATTTGGAGCATCTCGTCCGAGGTTTGCACCACTTGCGAGTTCGCCTCGTAAGCCCGCTGCGCGATGATCAGATTGACAATCTCTTCCACCACCTGCACGTTGGAATTTTCAAGAAATCCCTGCTCGATAGTGCCAAGCCCATCGAGGCCGGGCTGGCTTTCCTGCGGGGCGCCTGAGGCTTCCGTCTCAAGCAATAGATTGCGCCCAAGGCTGGCGTCGAGACCGGCGGGATTCACGAAGCGCGCCAAGTTGATTTGGCCGAGCACCTGAGGCGGCGCCCCGTCTCCCGTGGTCACCGAGACGTTCCCATCCGACGACACCACGAGATTCAGGAAGTCTTCCGGCAAGGTCAGCGCCGGGATGATCGGGAAGCCATCCGCCGTCACCACGTTCCCGTCCGCATCAACCTTGAAGTTGCCGTCGCGCGTGTAGGCCGTGCGCCCATCAGGCAATTCAATCTGAAAGAAGCCATCGCCTTCGATGACCAAGTCCGTCTCGTTCCCCGTCTGGATCAAGTTGCCTTGCGTAAACGTTTTCGCAATCGAGGCCGGGCGCACGCCATGGCCAACCTGAATGCCCTCTGGAATGGTCGCCCCCGTCGTCAACTCTGTCCCTGCCGGCTGAATCGTCTCATAGAGCAGATCTTGGAAATTGACGCGGCTCTTCTTGAACCCCGTGGTATTCACATTGGCAAGATTGTTCGCGATCGTGTCGACGTTTAGCTGCTGGCTGATCATGCCCGTCGAGGCGGTAAACAGCGCGCGTATCATGTGCTTCTCTCCCCCGGCTCCGTAGTGGCGGCGCGGCGCCCTAGCGCGGCGTGCCCACTTCGCGAATTACCATCGATATCGTTTCGTCGATCGCATTGACCACGCGCTGATTGGCCGCATACGCACGCGCGCCCAGCCGCAGCTTCATGACTTCCGCCCCAACCTGCACATTGGACTGCTCGATGCTGCCCCCAATCACACGCGTATTCTCCGCCGGGGCCGACTGCTCAAGAGCCTCAACCGATGCCCGGTAAAGATTGCGGCCTTCGCGCGTGAGCATGTGTGGATCGTCGAATTCAACGAGCCGCAATTGGCCCGCGGGCTGACCATTCACGAGTACCGTGCCATCGGGGCTGAACATGATGCGCCCCTCGCCGAGCACCAAGGGACCGCCGCCAACGCTCTGCACGTTGAATCCGTCAGGGGTTTGGAGTGCCCCAGCGCTGTTTCGGCTGAGAGACCCATGCCGCATGAAGCGCTCGCCGAACGGCGTCTCGACGCCGAAGAAGCCAGGGCCTTCGAGCGCTGCGTCGAGCGAACGCCCTGTCGCCACCACTGGCCCGCCCCGCACATCGCTAAACGTCTCGGTCAGTTTGAGCCCGCCGCCCGGCGCATCGCGCACGTCATACCGCTGCACCGTGCCCGTCTCGCCCAGCAGGAGATGGTAGAACCCTTCGACGATCCCCTCCTGCCTGCGGAAGCCCGGCGTGGCCGCATTCGCGATGTTATTGGCAATGACCGCTTGCCGGTCTTCGATGCTCCGCATCCCATGTGCCGCCATGTACAAGCCGACATTCATGCCCCGTGCCCCTATCTGCTTTCGCATGGGCCCGTCTGCCTGAGACACGCCCTCGGCCGCACCACACGCAATGCCAATGCCAAGCGCCGCGCCGCTTAAGTCCCGTGCAGAATGGCGGGATTACGAACAAGGATTCGGCTGCCCGGGGGCAGCGGCGGGAAAGTCCTGCCCATACGCGGCAGCTTTTGCTTGAAGAAACAAAAGGCCGCCCGGGCCCTGCAGCGGCCCGGACGGCAGCAAGCATGCATATGCGCGGCGATTACTCGGTGAAAATACCCGATACGATCCCCAGCGAATTGGCGACATATTGGTTGGCCAGGCCATCGCTATCCGGGGCGTACGTTTCAAAGTCGACGTGCCCATCCAGAAACAGGATGTTGATGCCGCCCGGAATATGGTTGAACGCCGAGGGCACCACCGCCACCTGGTCGAAGTAAATCGGCAGCGTGCTTTGCGCCTGCGCGCTCGCAGCGGGGTTGTTGATGTCGGTAATCAAGAAGCGCTCGATGCCTTCGCGGAAGCGAAACACCGTGTCGCTCTCTCCGCCGCCGTTGCCAATGCCAGGCGGCACGTCGACATCCCGGTCGAACACCTCGTTGACATCTGCCGCCTCGGCAGGCGACAGGCTGTTGGGTGACTCAGTGAACGCGTTCAGCACTTCCGGGGCAAAGAGCGACTCGACCACCCGCACAATCTGCTCCGGACCTTCTTCCGACGCATCCACAGGCAGCGTGCTCAGAAGGCTCAGGATCGTCGCAAGAGAACTGAAGTCTAAGCGCGGGCACGAAGGCTCGTAACAATCCAGCACCCAGCCAAGGTAGGTGTAGCTGATGTCCGCCGCGCTCGAGCAGCGCTGCTTGCCTTCATCGGACCCCGTCGCCGGAAACACGTAAAGCCCGAAACAGTCAAGATTGTCCTCATCCGGGTCCTGAAACAGCGTCTCCGCTTCGCCGGCTTCTGGGTCGGATGGACACACCACAATGAACGGATCGGTGAGGTACTCGGGGAACAACGCGAATGTGCTCGGCGCCAAGTCGAGGCTCGCCGCACGCCCGTCCACGCTGCGCCATGG
>CAZLBS010000146.1:5223-7950 GCA_964557505.1 uncultured Nitrospiraceae bacterium
AGCCGCCTTGCAGCGGCGGAAACCGTTCCCCTTTCGACTCGTTTGAGTACATCTTCAGCACCAACCCCATTTGCTTGAGGTTGTTCTGACAACTCGCCCGCCGCGCGGCCTCGCGTGCACGCGCCAATGCGGGCAACAGAATCGCCGCGAGGATGCCGATAATGGCGATGACGACCAACAATTCGATGAGCGTAAATGCCCGGTTCGATCTCATCGTACGCGTCTCCCAATGAATGCACCATAGTCAGTGGCCCGATAGAACGCAGATCCTTGGCTCCTCTCCTCCATGTTTGGGGCCAAATGCCCCGCGCCAAAAGTACCCGTACCTCGAAAATAGCCGAGAACTCACTGACTGTCAACAAAAATTTAACCCAAACAAAACATGGCGCTCGGACTCGCCACTGCCTGCCGTTTGCGCGCACCCGGAACGTTTGCTAGCCTAATACGCGCACCAAGCAAAGCTTGAGGGGGCGCAACGCGGGAAGGGGGACTTCGCCAGCATCATGTCCAACGTCGCCGATCTGTTTGACCTCACCGGAAAAGTGGCTGTCATTGCGGGCGGCGGCGGCGAATTGGGCGGAGCGATTTCCTGCGGCCTGGCCCGCGCGGGCGCACAGGTTGCCATCACCAACATCACCATCGAGAAGGCCGCCCGCATTGCCGATGATCTCCGGGACGACTGCGGGCATGCCGTCGGCTACGCGCTCGACGTTTTCGCTGATGGCGCTGTCGAGTCCCTGTGCGACGAGGTCTACCAGGAATTCGGCAAGGTCGACATCTTGGTCAACTGCATCGGCGGCAACATGAAAGACGCCACAACGTCTGACAAGCAGTCCTTTTTCGATCTCGATCCCGATGCGGTCGGCAAAGTGTTCGAACTCAATTTCACGCGGGGCCTCATCCGCCCGTGCCAGGTGTTTGGCCAGCGCATGCTCGCGAACGAGAACGGCGGCTCGATTATCAATATCTCGAGCATGGCATCGATGCGGCCCCTCACGCGGGTCGTCGGCTATAGCGCCGCCAAGGCCGCCGTCAACAACTTCACGCAGTGGCTGGCGGTGTATCTGGCGCGCGAACACTCGCCCAAACTCCGCGTCAATGCCATTGCCCCCGGTTTCTTCCTCACCCCGCAAAACCAGTTTCTGTTGACCAACGACCGCACCGGCGGCTTGACCGAACGGGGCGAACAGATCATTGCGCATACGCCCGCCGGAGAATTTGGCATCGCGCCCGACTTGGTCAGCACGGCCATTTGGCTGGCGTCGGATGCTTCCAAGTTCGTCACGGGAACGATTATTCCCGTGGACGGCGGCTTTTCGGCCTACGCCGGCGTGTAGGGCCTACGCGCCGCCAGGGGAGCAAAAGGGAACCAACCATGTCCGAGCCCACCGCCGCGCTGAACGCGCATCAGCCTACCTGCGAATTCTTCATCGGCATCGATTCCGACGGCTGCACGTTTGACACCATGGAGGTGAAGCACAAGGAGTGCTTCATTCCCAACATCATCAAGCATTGGGACCTGCAGCCCGTGTCGAAGTACGCCCGCGCCGCCGCCGAGTTCGTCAATCTCTACTCGAAATGGCGCGGCGTGAATCGCTTCCCCGCCCTCTTGATGACCTTCGGTCTCGTCGCGGAATGGGAGGATGTGCAGCGCCGCGGCTTCAGTCCGCCAGACATTCCCAACCTGCGCAACTGGGTCGAGACCGAATCCAAGCTGGGCAATCCGGCCCTCGAGGCCTATTGCAAAGAACACCCAGGACAAGCCGATATGGAACGGGCGTTGGCCTGGAGCCTCGACGTCAACAAGACTGTTGGCGATATCGTGCAGTCCGGCTTGCCGCCGTTCCCCTTCGTGCGCGAGTCCCTCGAAAAAGCCCGGCCCAAGGCCGACATGCTCGTGTGCTCCCAAACGCCGACCGAGGCCCTCACGCGCGAATGGGAGGAGCAAGGCATCGCTGAGTTCGTCTTTGCCATCGCCGGGCAGGAAATGGGCAAAAAGTCCGAGCACCTCGAAATGGCGAGCGGAAACGGACGCTATAAGCCAGGCCATGTGCTGATGATTGGCGACGCCCCGGGGGACATGAAGGCAGCCAAGGCCAACGACGCCCTCTTCTATCCCATCATGCCCGGAGCAGAAGACGCGAGTTGGCAGCGTCTGCACGGGGAAGCTCTCGACCGGTTTTTCGCGGGCGCGTATGCAGGCGATTACGAAGCTCAGCTCATTGCCGAATTCGAGTCGCATTTGCCCGAAACGCCGCCGTGGAAAAAATAGCGAGCGAGGCGCACGCAATGGCACGGCGCATTCAGCACGGCGCCGGCGCCCTCGTATGCGCCAGCGTGGGCCGAACCTGCTCCGACATCGAAACGCTTGTCAGCGCAATCAAAGCGGGCGCGCGCGCCTTTCGAATCCCCATGGGCCTAGACGATCGCGACATCATGGCGGACGCCGCTGCTTGCCGGCAGGCAGCCGAGGCCTGCGGGGCTGCGTGCGACATCATTCTCGATCTGCCGGCCTCGCGCCCTCGCGTGGGCCGCATGCGCGCCGCGGCGCTCGAGCCCAATGCCGTCGTAGCCGTCCGCGACGCCAGCAGCGGCGGACAAGGCGTCATTCCCCTGCCTGGACTTCGGAAATTCTTAAAGCAACTATCCCCGGGGGAGCGCCTATTCTTTCGCGACGGGCGCACCGTTCTTGAAATCGAAACAGTCGAAGAAACCTTCGTCACGGCC
>CAZLBS010000147.1:0-616 GCA_964557505.1 uncultured Nitrospiraceae bacterium
GGCTGGCGCCCGATCGCGACACGTACCGCTCGCAACGGCTCAGCCGCTTGTTGCGTCATTGGCGGCTGTCGCTGACCGATGTCGAATCGTTGCTGCTCGATGTCGTCGCCCCGCATGCCCAGGCGGCAGTTCCGTGGCTCGAGGGCATCGCCGCCGAGTATGCAGCCAGCATGGCAGGGCTTCACCCGGACACCATGCCGCTGCTTGACGTATTGACGGAATGGAACGGCGCTGCCGTGCCCGCGAGCACGGGCATGACGGCGTTTCACGTGTGGTGGATGCAACTGCAGCAAGCGGCGCCTTTTCCAAACGTCGACGCCTTGCACGCCGCAATCGAAGCCGATACCCCCGCCATTCGCGAGACCGCGTTGCGCGCCCTGTCTCTGGCGGCGCAACGCATGCGTGCCGAATTCGACACAGTCGCCGTGCCATGGGGCGACGCGCTTGCCGTACGGAGCGGAGATCTCAGCGCCGGCATGAGCGGCGCCATCGCCGGTGAACCCTTGCTCGCGGCGGGCGGCGGTCCATTTCGAGATGGCGCCTGGGACCTCACCTACGGCTTGGGATTCGCCATGGCGGTTGAACTCGCGGAGACGCCCCGCGCCCGCACCCTGCG
>CAZLBS010000147.1:626-2113 GCA_964557505.1 uncultured Nitrospiraceae bacterium
AGGGCATGAATCTTACGGGCGACGAAGACGAAGCGGAGCCCGCTGGACAACTCGCGTTGCTGGCGCAGCAGCGCTTCAAGGAAGCGCGATTCTCGCTCGACGATGTGCAGCGGCATGCCCAGTACGCGGTCGGAGCCAGTGCCACGTTGACAGCCCCTGGCCTGACGGGACGGGTGCGCATGCAAGCAGACCGCAAAATGACCTTCCGGCTCGAGGCGAGCCCGCAGCCGCCTGAGCCGGCGCCTCCCGGCCTCGCGCCCTACACGCTCTACATCGCGCCCAGTGCCGAGGCCGAAGCGGTTGAAGCCCAGCCCCCCGTTGAAATCACTTTGGACCTGACCATTCCCGAGAGCTTGTGCCATGAGCGCAATCTCAAACACCTGGGCTTGTACCGGAATGTGGAAGACGCCGGATGGCAAGCGGCAGCCGATGCCCAGTTCGATGCAGCCGCCCGCACGTTTATGCTCATTACCAACGAGACCGGGGCCACCTACGCCGTCCTTGGGCCTGAGCAATTCCGCTCGGGCAGCCTCCGGCGGCCAGTCGTGCCCAAGCCCGCGCGCTATCGCGATGCGCCCCCGCTCATTATTGCCGAGGCCGCGAATCAACCCGCGCCGGAACGCATCTTTCCCGATACGCCGCCGCTCGTGCCCGCGGATGCTCCCGAGGCGCAGCCGCCGCCCGCTCAGCAGGAGATGACCGTAGCCGAAGCAGGCACGCTCCTGCCGATGGAAGAGAGGCGCGGCATGAACGCGCTGGACCTGCAAGCCGAGGCCGAGCGCCAGCGGCTCGCGCGTGCGAGTGAACCCGGACAACCGAACCCGGTGCTCGAATTGGACAGCGGCTTCATTGCCTTCTTGGAGGACCCGCCAGCCGCCATTCGGGAAGCGTCGCAGGCCGCCGAACCGCCACCGCTCGTGCCCCCCGCGGAACCCAGCGCCGGTACCATCGTTACG
The DNA here is from genome assembly GCA_964557505.1 of uncultured Nitrospiraceae bacterium. Taxonomy (GTDB): domain Bacteria; phylum Hydrogenedentota; class Hydrogenedentia; order Hydrogenedentales; family CAZLBS01; genus CAZLBS01. The sequence goes on from CAZLBS010000147.1 coordinate 1,583, forward strand.
GCAGAAGGCGGCGTCATTCAGTTTCTCGACGATGCGCAACCTGACCGCGCGGCAACACCGCCCGATAGCCCCGAACCTGAGACTGTTCGGGAAGAATCCGCTCAAGCCGAGCCGGAAGCGGCGCAAGCGCCCGCGCCTCCCGCCGCGCCTCGAGCACCCGCGAACGCGAATAGTCCCGTCGAGCTGCAGCCCAAAGCAGTGTCTGAGCCGGTCTGGGGCGAGTCTATTGAAGTGACGACGCCGGACGGGGCCGCCACCTTCACGGTCGATTCGCCCAGCAACATTCAAGCCCGGGCCGCGACCTTGTCGCAGCTGCCGGCCCCGCTGCCCGCTGGATGGCGCCCGGCCAGCGAAATCGTCGCGATGGAGTATTACCCGCCGCAGGCGCCCGCGGAAGTCGCGCTTACGATTCGCACGCAAGCCAGCCTTCCCGCGAACGCGGGGTCGCAGGCCCGGCTCTATGGCTTTGTCGACCAGCAGGGGTGGTTTGAGCTGCCCGCCCAAAAATGGAATGCCGCCACCAACAGCATC
>CAZLBS010000147.1:2123-7949 GCA_964557505.1 uncultured Nitrospiraceae bacterium
ATCACCGTAATAGAAGCGGCCGCCCGTGCTTATGCCGTCTTGGTGCCCGAGGGCTGAGTCGCGGACTTCCGGTGTTTGGGCGGTTCAGACGCGGATGAGGCGGGCCGCTCGGCCAGTTGCCGCACGTTAATCAGTTCCGCCGGAATCTCCGCCAAAAAGCGGCTGGGCAAGCTGGATTTCTCCTTGCCCCGCTTGTTGCGGACCTGCGTCTGAAACATGGTGAGATGCCGCTGCGCACGCGTCACCGCGACGTAAAACAGGCGGCGCTCTTCTTCCAGCCCATTCTCCGAAAGGCTTTTCTCATGGGGGAGGAGCCCGTCCTCCACGCCCATCAGGAACACGAAGGGGAACTCGAGCCCCTTAGCGCTATGAATGGTCATCAGCGTGACGGCTGCTTCGCGCCGCTCGGCTTTGGTGCGCGGATCGCCCTCTTTTGCCAGCGCGCTTTGATCGAGAAAGGCGCGCAATGAAGGCGTGGCCTCGCCCTGCGCATATTGGCTCAGGGCTTCGACGATGGCTTCTACGTTTCCCCAGCGCATATCGAGCTGTTCGGGGGATTTGCTCGTTCGTTCCAGTTCATCGCGGTAGCCAATGGCGTGCACCAAATCGCCAAACACCTCGCCCAGATTTTTGGGCTCGGCCTTCATGCGGCGGCGGAACGCGGCGATGAGCCTCAAGAAATCATCGATACCGGTTGCGGCCTCGCGTCCTGCCAGGCCGAGCGTTGCCGCTTCGCGAAGCCCGTCGAGCATGGGCCGGTTGTGCGTGGCGCACCATTCGTGAATCCGGTGCAAGGTCGTGTCGCCAATGCCGCGCCTCGGCATGTTGACGACGCGCAATAACGCCGTCTCGTCGCGCGGATTTGCGATGACCTTGAGATAGGCAACGAGGTCGCGAACCTCCGCGCGGTCGAAAAACTCCTGGCCGCCCAAAACAACGTACGGGATCCCCGCTTGCCGCAAGGTCAACTCGAAGATGCGGCTTTGGGTGTTCGAGCGGTAGAGCAGGGCAAAGTCGCGCCAGCGGGCGGCCGTTCTCTTCTGGATGGTCCGCATCCAAGACACGGCCATCTTCGCTTCGTGCTCGTCGTCGGCCGTGACAAGCAGATCGATGGCCCGTCCTTTTCGCTGCTCGCTCCATAAGCGCTTCTGGTGCCGCGTCACATTGTTGGCAATGACCGCGTTGGCGGCGTCCAAGATCGTTTGCGTCGAGCGGTAATTCTGCTCGAGCCGCACAATCGTGGTCCGTGCGAAGTGCTTATGAAACTCGAGGATGTTGCGCGGATCGGCCCCGCGCCAGGCGTAGATGGCTTGGTCATCATCGCCCACAACGCACAAATTGTTGCGCGGGTTCGCCAAGTGACGCAGCATTTCGAACTGCACCCGGTTCGTGTCTTGAAACTCATCCACCAGCAGGTAGCGAAAACGCTCGCGCAGTGCATCGCGCACGCAAGACTGTTCGCGGAGCAGGCGCAGCGCAAGCAGCAACAGGCCGTCGAAATCGACGCTATTGGCGGCGCGCAACGCGGACTCATACCGCGTCTGGATTTCGGGCAGCCAGGTTTCGTACTTCGAGCGCGCTTCGGTTTGGGGCAAGCCGTCCGGCAGGGTATTGCCAAGAGCCGGCTGCGCGGCCTCCAGGGCACGGCGCGACGCAATCGCTTCCGCCAAAATCTCCGGCTTGAAGGCGTCCTTTGTCGAGCCATCCAGATCCCCGAGGATTCGCCGCAGGAGGGCGCGCTGGTCCGAAGCGGCGGCCACGCTGAAGTCCTGCCGCAGCCCGGCTTCCTTGGCGTATTCGCGCAGAATACGCAGCGCGAAGCTATGAAACGTGGAAATGGTCAGGGCTTTTGCCGCCTCTTTTCCGACGAGGGTTGCGACGCGTTCGCGCATCTCGGCAGCTGCTTTGTTGGTGAAGGTCACCGCGAGGACGTTGGATGGCTGCGCATGCCCGTGCGCGAGCAGATAGGCAATGCGCGCGGTGATGACCCGCGTCTTGCCGCTGCCCGCACCGGCCAAAATCAGCAGCGGGCCGTCGACATGGGCCGCGGCTTCGCGTTGCGCCGGGTTTAATCCATCTAGCAATTGGTCTATAGTCGTAATGGCTGCAGTCTCCTCGACGAAACGATGACCGGTCAAAGCACCGGAGGGTAGCATCCCAAGACCTGGCGGCGCATGGGGGTATGGCCGCCGGGGCAGGCCGCGTAATGAATGGCGGTGTTCATGAATATCCTTCAGGGCAGGGGGCTCTGAACGCATCTTTCGCAGCATGTCTCCGGGCGAAAAGGATGGGGGTATGTTTACAGACTTCCAAGTGGCGCACTTGCGTCGACATTGTAAGGTTCGAGAGGCGCGGACCCTTAGCCCGGTTCGCCAAGTGGTGGGCTTTCTGCTATCGCGGTCGGCCCGCTACATCCCCCACGCGGCGGGCATGTCCGTCTTTGACGCTACGGAGTTGGTCGAGTACGGCAAAGCCGAAGATGAGCGCCTGGGCAAGACCGGGCGCAAACTAACGCAACGCGAATTGCTGCGGCGGGCGGTGCATCGAAACTTCTCGGCCTTCTTCCTCAAGGCCCTGGCCCACACCATGCACCACGTGCCTTGCCTCAATGCCTTCATTGATTACGCCCCCTTCAAAAATGGCGGCAAACTGTACCTGAGTGAAGACATTAATCTCAGTTTTACGGTGCACACCAAGTTTGGAGTGGTCAAGCCGGTCATTCGCAATCCGCATTTGAAGACGCTTGAAGAGGTTGCGGATGAAATGCGGACCCTAACGCGCAAGGCTCGCCGCACAGACATCGACCAACTTTATTTCCGCTGCGCTGAAACGTTTATCGGCGTCTCACTGAAGCAACTCGATTTCAGCGGCATTCCGGCGTTGTGGAGTTATCTTCGCGAAAAGTGGATCCGCGGGGTCAAGCCGGATCCTCAATTTGCCAATGTTTCCCCCGAAGACCAACTCACCGTGAACGATGTGCTCGGGGCGACGTGTACGGTGGCGAACATTGGGATGATGGGGCATGGCCATCAGACAGTCACCTGCATCATTCCGCCGGAAGTGAGCATGTGGGGCATTGGCGATTTGCACTTGGCGCCGGCCGTCGTCGACGGAGAGGTCGTACCGCGCTATCACATCACCATCGTCCTGACTATCGATCACCGCGCCCTCGACGGCGGCGATGTCTTTCCGTTCAGGGCCGTCATGAATAAATACCTGCGCGAGCCCGCCCTGCTCTATAACTGGAAACCGGGCGACGATATCTAACCGGCACCGGCGAAAGGCATATGCAGTGAAACAGGAAGAAACCCTCCTCGAACGGGGGCATCGTGTAGGAAGACGAACTGCCCTTCTGTGACGGAGAGGCGCCGGAGGCCGCAGTGAGGCGCATCCGCGCGGCTGGCTTTTCGAAAGCATATGCGAGAAACGTGACCCGCACAGCACCACGAACTCGACACTCTAAAATATTAGTTTAGAATAACCGTCTATCATATTGCGAAGCATTCAGGCGCCAATCTCTTTTGCATCGCTTGTCCATGCGTTTAGCACCTGGCGGCCTGAAGAAGCTGCAGTTGCCGATAGTATGCTTGGTCTAGCCCGAAACTGATACGAACGTATGCCGTCGCTCTAAAATTGCGCGGCTTGCCTCGCACCATCCGCCCTCCTACTGAGCCCAAGGAATAGACCTGCGCTTCGTCAGGTTCATCCTTCGCAACGCACAAGCTATGAAAGTGAGGAGAGAATGTTTCGTAAAGCTGATGGATTCTTACTAGGCGCGGCATTTTTGTCGTTTGTGGCATCCGTGTCGCTGTGGTTTATTGGCTTCCGTGACGAGGGGCTCTTCGTTGGATTGTGGGTCCCGTCGATCTTATCGTTTGGCGGCTACATAAAACATATGCAAAGAAAGGGCTAAACATGTTAATCCCTTTCATTTTCATGTTCGGACTTTTTATTACCGGGCTTTGCACAGCGTTTTTAACGATTACGCTGATGGAATTCAGCAAAATGGAAGCGGACCCGCAGTACTACAAGATGTCGTTGGAAGAGCAGGCTGCCGATGCCTATGACAGGATTGCCAAGAACAATCCGAGCGACTGAACCGCCTTCTTGTTCGCATGGCCGCTGTCGACTTCGTTCACGGTATTACAACTGCCCTCTCAATCGTAGTTCCTTGATAGAGCGCCGCGTTGGGAACGCACTGCACCAACCGAACGCTACGTGTAATGAGCAACCAGAGATTGAGACTCCTTGGTAGAGCCTGCCTGCCAAGCGAGTTTCTCAAGGCGTATATAAGGGTGAATGTGGCTTCTCAGTTGGACCTGCATCCTTCGCCAACTAGGAGGGGCCTGACCGGCGGAAGGCGTGCAGTGGACGCGTGCGCGCAAGGAGCGCTCAAGTTCGGCGAAGGCCGCGAGTCGTGGGCGGGAGATCACAAGGGATTCTCCGATTGGCCCATATCCCGAGCCGTGCGGATGCAATGTTGTTTAGACCTAACGCCGGGTCGTATTGCGTGTCAAGTGTTCCCTTCGCGTCCTGCAATCAGGTACCCTCCCTATCTTCTGGCTTGATTTGTGCGGATTCTTGCAGAGGGCAAGTGTGCGATGCGTTCCATTGAATGGATTTTAGTCTGCGCGGTTTTGATTGAACTGCTTGTTGCAGGGCAGCCGGCACGCCGGCGGGGGCCATGGCTGCTGGTGTTCGTATGGGCTGCCCTTGGTCTTTCCATTGCGGCGGTCGTCAGCGTTGGCTTTCGTTGGCAACTGACGCCTGTCTATGTCATGAGCGCGCTTCCGTTGCTCGCCGTGCCCGGGGCATTTCGCCGCGAGCCAACCATCACGAGCAACACATGGGCAGCACTGCGCATTGGCATGGTCATGCTTGCCGTGCTGGTCGTGGCCGTTTCGGCGGGTCTTGGCTGGGCCCTGCCAGTGCCTGACATGCCGGCGCCCACAGGCCCGTATGCGGTTGGCACGGCGACCTATCACCTGATCGACGCAAGCCGTGCGGAAGCACGCACGGACGACCCCGGCGACCGGCGGGAGATCATGCTCCAAGTCTGGTATCCAGCTTCGTCGACAGAGGGCGAGCGCGCACGGCTCATTGACGACGCGGCCGCGTTTGCCGAGGGCTCCCGCCTCAAGGTCAAGAACAGCATCCCCCTCATGGACATCATCGTCAGTCATCTCGACGACATCCGGACGCACAGCTACGTCGAGGCGCCGGCGGTGGAAGGGCAAGTCTTTCCGCTCGTTTTGCACTCGCATGGATGGACGGGCTTCCGAACGGCCTCCATCGATCAAATCGAGAACCTCGCGAGCCACGGCTTCATCGTGGCCGCGCCTGACCACACCTATGGCGCCTTAGCGACGAGCTTCCCCGATGGCCGCGGCGTTGCCTATGACCCGGCGATCATCCCGAGCCGCGCTGAAGTGGGCGATGAAGCCTATTTCGAGGCCATCCAAAGCTTGGTCGATATGTACGCCGCCGACTTGGAGTTCACCCTTGAGACGCTCAAGGACCCATTGGGCCCCATGGAAAACGCCCCGTTCGCGGGGCGCATCGACTTTGGGGCCATCGGCGTTTTCGGTCATTCGACGGGCGGGGCTGCCGCGGCAGGGCAGCCCGGGCCAGTCCGCCGCGCCGCTCGGCGTGCAGCCGGTCAAACGCCCGCAGCGGATCCTCCGTGACGCGCTTGCATCTGAGGCTGTTGCTGTAGTTGCGAAAGCCCGCCCTATAGTGCATGGACATCGTGGCTGGTCTCTTGACCAGCCACAACGCAAGCGGCGCAGCGCTAGGCTACTCGGCCCCTCGCTGGCCCAACTCCCT
>CAZLBS010000148.1:0-7947 GCA_964557505.1 uncultured Nitrospiraceae bacterium
AGCTGCAGGAGCAGGAGTTCTTCGCCTCGCGCTCGCCCGAGATCGCCAATGCCGTGACCTCGCTGTCCGGCCGCGTGTTGGATTTCAATAGCCAGGCCGCGCTGTCTTGCGCGACGGTAGAGATAACCGCCGCCGACGGAGACTTCGCCGCCCAGGCGCCCGCGGATGCATTGGGTCAATACGTATTTCTGGACCTGCCCGAGGGAACTTACGATCTGCGTGCCGTTGCCCCAGGTTATGAGGAGGAGACCGTCCAGGGCATCGCGGTGGACGCCGCTACTCCCCTGACACGCGATGTTGAGTTATTCGTGCAGACGAGCGCGGGCCTTTTGACGGGAACGGTGACCGATGCCGAAGGCAGCTATCCGTTGGCTACGGTGCTGGTGGAATTGCGTATTGGCGGCGCGTTCATCGCGGATACGTTGACGTGTGCCGCCGGCAATTACGAATTGCCGCTTCCGGATGCGGCCCGCAAGCAGGTTGGCGATCTCGATGTCGACCTGACGTTCAGTCTAGACAATTACAATACGGTGCTTCGCTCGGAATCTGTGTTCAACGATGTCACAACCACGATTGACGTGCAGCTCTCGAAAGACGAGTTGGCCAGTGCTCAGCTGGCCGGAGCCGTGGGAGGCGATGATGGCGGGAACTTGTTCCCGCTTGGCGGGGCTCAGGTAACGGCAATTGGGCCGGGAACGCCTTCTACCTTCACGGCGACAGATGGTTCCTATTCGCTTTCGCCGCTGTTGCCGGGGATCTACACGGTGACGGCGAGCGCTTCAGGCTTTCAAAGCCAAACAAGGCAAATTGCCCTGCAGGTTTCGCAGATACAGCAGTTGTTTTTCATTCTCGAACAACAACCGGTCGTCCTTCCGGGGGATCTCTTCGGCTCGGTGCAGGATGCGGACACAGGCGGCCCAATTGAAGGAGCAACCGTCACTGTTGAAGAGGCCTCCTTTTCGACATTGACCGACGCGGCCGGTAGCTATTTTGTGGCCAGTCTTGCGCCAGCGGTTTACACGGTAACCGCTTCGGCGCCCGGATTTGAGACAGCCAGCGCTATGGTGACGGTCGTAGAGGACGCGCTTGTGCAGCAAAACTTCGCCCTGATGCCCAGCGAGATTAACGACGGCGAGGTGACATCTGATGAGGCCGACGTCAATGGTGATGACATCGTCAATGCGGTAGATGTACAACTGGTATTGAATGGAGCGCTCGGACTTGACGCCGGCGGGGGCGAGACGGACCTTACCGGCGATGGCAGGACGACCGCGGGCGACGTGCAAGGTGTGGTCGCCATTGCGCTTGGCGTGCCCTTCAGCGTCACAGACGGCGATCCCGAGGATGGCGCCGGACTGTTTCTCGAATTGCGGCCAGTGGAAGGCGCCGCCGAAGGCGCCTTGCGGCTCGGGCTCTTCGTGAAACGTGCTGATACAGTCGAGGATACGGCTGCGTTCCCAGCCGCCATCACCGGCGAGATCACATTCGACCCATCTGTGCTCGCGCCTGTCGCTGACGCGGACCTGATACAAACTGGCCCGACGCCCTTGGAGGCAGCAGAAAGCTTTCCAGAAGTTTTCTTTTACGACAAAGATGTGTCCGCCGCCGCGACGTCTCCCGGAACGGTTTCATTCGTAGTTGCTGGCATCAACCTGTCTGAAATTACGACTTTGAACCCAAGCAACGCATCGGAACAGGTCAATCCCTTTCTGCTTGGCTGGCTCGAGTTTGATGAAGTGGCGCCCGCCGGCATCCAGAGCACTGTCTCGGCGCCAGTGCTGGACGCCGTAAGCGGTGATGGCCGTACGTTGCCTGGGTTCAGTGCCGTGCCGCTGGCCTATACGACGGGCGGCATTCAAGACGGTGGCCCCGCGAGCACGCTCAAGCAGATTCAAGCGTTAGCTGATTTTCAAGTAGCGGCATCTGCCGTATCGCCCGATGGTCTTCACCTGTATGCTGTGGGCGATTCGCAGTTAAATGTATACAGCCGCGATGCCGGCACAGGCGTCCTCGTACCCATTGAAACAATCTTTGACGGCGAAGAGGGCGTCGACGGTTTGGAAAGAGCTGAGGGCATCGCTCTGTCGCCCGGCGGCGAGCATGTTTATGTGGCGAGCAGTTTTGACGACGCGGTAGCGGTCTTCGCGCGGGATGCCGCCACGGGAAGGCTTACGTTTGTAGAAGCCTTGTTTGATGAGGTGGACGCGCCCGCGGGTTTGAACAATCCTGAAATCATTGCGCTCGACCCGGGCGGGGAAAGTGTTTATGTGGGCAGCGTCGTTGATCAAGCAATCGCCGTGTTCTCGCGCGATGCCGTCAGCGGCAAGCTCAGTTTCGTAGAAGCAGCCGTTGACGGGGTGGACGGCGTCGATGGACTTGCCGACATAAGCGGCGTGGCCGTATCGCCCGATGGCGCATTTGTCTACGCAACCGCATTTTTTGACGGGTCGGTGGCCATTTTCTCGCGCGAGGCCGGCACGGGAGCCCTTACCTTCGTCCAGTCGATTTTCGACGGCGACACGATTCCCGGCGGTAACGCGGATGGTTTGTCAGGTGCTTCGGGCGTTGCCATTGCTCCAGGCGGTGCACATCTATATACGGCGGGCCAATTCGATCAGACGATTGGCGTCTACGCGCGCAACGCCGGCACAGGGGCGCTCACCATCCTCGCGAAGCAGACCGAGGGCATCGACAACATATCCGGTCTCTTTCGGCCGTTTGATGTCGTGGTGTCTCCGAATGGAGATGCCGTTTATGCCGTCAGCGAAACCTCGTTGATAACTGGTGGCGGGGATGCCCTGGCCGTCTTTAGCCGAGACCCGGACACTGGGCTGCTTACCTTCGGCCAAGGCGCGTTCGACAGCCCTGAAGGGGCTAGTCAGATCACGGCGTCTCCCGACAGCGCCCACCTGTATCTGGCGAATGTTGAAGGCGAGGGTATATCAATCTTCGCTGCTGATGCGGGCTCCGTAACGAGCGTGGATACCGTGCGTGGCGGCACGGACACGTTGGAGGGCCTTCGCTTCCCAACGGATGTTGCGGTCGCTCCGGGCGGCGCTCATGTGTATACGGTGTCGGAGGAGCATGTGATTGCCGCGTTCAGCCGTGAACTGGCAACGGGCGAATTGACTTTTATCGAAGCGCTCGAGGATGGCGCCGGCGGGGTCGATGGATTGCTGCGGCCATCCGCCCTGGCGATTGCTCCGGATGGGCGCCACGTATACGTGGTATCAAGTGGCGACGAGGCCGTGGCCGTGTTTTCGCGAGACCAAGTGACGGGGCAGCTTACGTTTGTTGAGGTGCTGTTCGATTGTGCCGGCGACAGCAACCTGTTGAGCTTTGCCGAGGGCGTGACGGTTTCGCCAGATGGCGCGAATGTATATGTGACCGGACAAGGGTCGGGGGCCGTAAGCGTCTACGCCCGCGATTCGGACACGGGCGTGCTCACCTGCGTCGACTCCGAGTTGAACGGCAGCGGCGGCGTGCTGGGCATTGCGGGAGCAGACGGCGTTGCCGTATCTGCTGATGGGTCCAATGTCTATGTAGCCGGAGCCTTTTCAGATTCCGTTGCCATCTTTTCGCGCGCAAGCGCCGATGGGCAGTTGACCTTCGAGTCCGCGGTTTTCAATGGAGACGGGACAATTTCGGATTTGTTGAGCCCTGCCGATATCGCGCTGTCAGCCGATGGTGCGCACCTATATGTTGCAGCCGATGGCGTGGAGGGCAGCGGCTCGCTTGCCGTGTTCAGCCGCGATCCGATGGATGGCTCCCTATCCTTTATCGAACGCATCACCGGCATCGACGGAGCAAGCGTTCCGAGCGCGGTTGCCCTGTTGCCTGGCGGCGGCCAGATCTTTATCGCCAATCGCAATACGCTGGGAAATTCGGCGGTGAGTGCATTGCTGCGCGATCCGGCCACGGGGCAGCTGAGTTTTCTTAATGCGTTGATTGATGAAGCTGGGGAAGCGTTTGGTCTCGACGGCGCCGCGGGCGTGGCCGTGTCGGATGACGGGGCCCATCTCTATGCTGTCGCCCGCGGAGACGATTCGCTGACGGCGTTCAGCATCTTTGAAACCGCGACGCTAACGGGGCAGTTGACCGATGCCGCGACCGGCCTTCCGCTGGCATGCGCTGTGGTGGAAGCAACGCGAGCGGATCTGGCATTTCGCGATACCGCCGTAACCGGCGAGAACGGGCAATATACGTTTCCCGTGCTTGCCGTGGGTGAGTATGACCTGCGCGCGATCGCGCCGGGCTTCGCACCCGTGGCTGTGCCGGGCGTTGCCGCCGGCGGGGCAGTGGCCACCATGCAAGACATCGCCCTCGAACCCCGGCCGCTGCCCAATGTGCTCACTGGCCGCGTTACCGATAGCGATACGCTTGAGCCGCTGGGCGGCGTGCTCGTTGAACTCTTCGTGAATAGCGTTTTCTTTGCCGACACCTTTACTTGTGCCGACGGGCGGTATGAATTGGTGCTGCCAAGCAGCACGGAGAGCAAGCAGACGGGCGGCACGGTCGATATCGAGGTGCGCTTTTCCGCGCCGCAGTATTCCACTGAAACGGAAAGCGATACCGTCGACCCGGCTATGGGGGCCGAAGCGGACGCGCGGTTGAATAAGAGCAGCATCATTCCAACGGCCGCCCTGGCGGGCGCCGTGACGACGGAAGTCGGGGGCGGCGAATTCCCCGTCGAGAATGTTCGCGTGACGGCCGATGGCCTAGGCCCAGCGACTTCGGTCTTCACCGATGACGAAGGCCGGTACTTGTTCAGCGAATTGCAAGCAGGAAGCTACAGCGTGACCGCGAGCGCCATGGGCTTTCTGTCGCCGCCGCCGGTGCCGCGAACCTTTTCTCAAGGCGATGTGTTGCAGGCCGACTTCGAGCTGACGCAAGACACGGCCCCGGTCATTGGGGTAAATCCTCTTGGCCTGACGTTGGACAAGGACGGAGAGACGGCTGACGTACAAGTCTCCAATGATGGCGGAGGATTGTTGCGCTTTACCGTCGTGCTCGTTGAACCCGCGCCGTGGCTTTCATTTGACGCATCCGGTGTGCTGACAGCTCCCGAGACCGTCGCCCTGACCGCTGCGCCCAATGGATCCTTTGAGACGCGAAGCGCGGTGCTGCGAATCGAGAGCGAAGCGGCAGGCAATTCCCCGGTCGATGTGACGATTACGCAGGAGCGTCAGCTAGTGCCCCCGCAATTGGTGGCCGAGCCTGGCAGTCTCTCATTCTCCGCGGCAGGAGGAGCAGAGGCCCTCTCGATTACGAATGCAGGTGAAGAAGCGTTGCTCTGGACCGCAAGCGTCACATCGGGCGCCGAATGGCTTAGCATCGACCGCACCGAAGGAAGCGATGCCGGCATAGTAACTGTGACCGCGGCTCAAAACGACACTCCAGTTTCCCGGGAAGGAACCATTACGATCAGCAGTAGCAATGCGTCGAATGGCCCGATTGCCATCAATGTAATGCAAGAGGCGGCAGCAATCGGCGACGGGGATGGCGATGGCGATGGCGACGGTGATGGCGATGGCGACGGGGATGGCGATGGCGACGGGGATGGCGACGGCGATGGCGACGGGGATATCGACTGTCTTGATGGAGATGGCTGCAATCAAGACATCAATGGAGACTCCAACATCAACGCGGTCGACGTTCAGTTGGTCATCAACGGCGCGCTAGGCCTCGAAATCACCCTCCCCACCGACGTGAACCGAGATGGGGACACCAACGCCGTCGACGTGCAATTGGTCATCAACGCAGTGCTGGGGATTGCGTAGGTTAGGGAAAGCCTTTGGTTCGTGCACTTATCCGCGTGCCACGGTCAATCAGTGCCTGACCGTGGCACACAACGTGCGGTGGATCAGCAACAGGCGGCTTGTTTGGCGCTGGGCTTGGCCGCGGTGATCCCGAGGCTTACGAGGAAGTCGCTGGCTTTGCTGCCATCGGGCACAAGCTTCATCACTTCCTGGAATTGCCGGTCTTGGACGGTGGCCATCATGGCGTCGACATGCTCGCCTTTGGGGTCAAGCTGGATGTTCTCGAAGCCCGCCTGCTGGGCGAGCCGTTGGGTCTCGCTAATGGTGACGGCCCCGGCGACGCAGCCGATGATCGCCTCGACCCTGTCGAGCACTTCTTGGGGCAGCGGCTGAACAAGGGCGATGTCGCTAACGGCGACGCGTCCGCCGGGCTTCAGCACGCGCGCCATCTCGTTCCACACTTGCGGCTTGTCGGGCGAGAGATTGATGACGCAGTTCGAGATGATGACAGCGGCCGAGTTGTCGGGCAGGGGCAAGTGCTCGATTTCGCCCAGGCGAAATTCGACGTTGTCCAGACCGGTCGATTCGCGGTAGCCGGCGATGTTGCGGCGCGCTTTCGAGAGCATCTCCGGCGTCATGTCGATGCCTATGGCACGGCCCGCTGCGCCCACCTTCCGTCCCGCGATGAAGACGTCGAATCCGCCGCCGCTGCCGAGATCGACCACGACTTCGCCGGGCTTCAGCGCCGCCAATGCCGTCGGGTTGCCGCAGGACAAACCCATGTTCGCGCCCTCTGGCAAGCTTTGCAGCTCTTCCAGGTCGTAGCCGAGCGTGGCGCCGAGTTGGGTCGCCGTGTCGGTGTCGTTGCCCCCGCAGCAATTCGTTGTCGCCGGGCCGCAGCAGGAAGCGCCTTGTGTCGCGATGTCGGCGTATCCCTTGCGCACCGTGTCGCGGATGGTCTGTGCGTCGCTCATAGCTATCTCATCTCCATTCGTCACATGGTTGCATGGCCATTCTTTGGGAGGGACCGCGTCCCTGCGGTCCGCACAGGTTTCTCAAGATTGCTTACAGAGAGTCATCACGATGCCCACGCGATAATTGTATGAAGCCTCATTTATAAGCCGCAGTTCTCGCCAATGACGGACGGCGAGGACGCCGTCCCTCCCATCCTCGTGCGCCACGGTCAAACTTGATTGGCCGTGCGCTTTCCAGACCTCGCGCTGACCGGCGCGCCCTGGCAACAATCCTTCATCAAAAACCCGATCAACGCCTCCACCGTGTCATACCGCGCCGAATACCACAGCCAGCGGCCATCGCGCCGGCGTGCAATGAGCCCCGCCTGCATCAGGTGGTTGAGATGAAACGAGAGCGTGGTCGCGGGCACATCAAGCACCTCGGCGATCGCACTCGCCGGCAGCCCCTCCGGGCCCGCCTTGATCAGCGCCCGAAAGGCGTCCAGCCGCGTCTCCTGCGCCAAACTCCCCAGCGCCGCTATCGCTTCTGCCGATTCCATAATTCCAAATATATCGAAATATTGACCTGCTGGTCAAGCCCCAATTTTCGGACGCGGCTTCTTGACCCGTTGGGGCGTGGGCGGTAGCATGCTGGGCTACGTACGGCGCCTTGCAACGGGGGGCCTGAAGGGAGCGCGAAACGCCATGGATTTTTCGATTCCGCCGGAATTGCAAGGGCTGCTGGATGATGTGCGCGATTTCGTGCGCAGCGAGGTGCAGCCTCTCGAGCAGCCGATGTTGAAGAATGGGTTTGAGTCGGTGCAGGCCGAGCTGGATGCGCTGCGCGTGCACAACAAGGCGCGCGGCTGGTGGCTGCCGCAGATGGCGAAGGAAGAGGGCGGCATGGGGCTGTCGCTGCTGGAGCACGGGTTGTTGCTGGCGGAGCTCGGCCGTTCGCCTGTGGGCCTGCTGACGATGAATTGCCAGGCGCCGGACGCGGGCAATATGGAAATTCTGGCGCAATATGGCACTCCGGAACAGAAGGAGCGCTACCTCAAGCCGATGCTTTCGGGCGACACGCGCAGCTGCTTCGGCATGACCGAGCCGGAGCACGCGGGGAGCAATCCCGTCTGGATGAGCACGACGGCGGTGAAGGATGGCGGCGACTACGTCATCAACGGGCACAAGTGGTTTACCACCGGGGCCGAGGGCGCGGATTTCTGCATTGTGATGGC
>CAZLBS010000149.1:0-6343 GCA_964557505.1 uncultured Nitrospiraceae bacterium
AGGCGCTACACTTCTTAACCGCCACCCGCTACATTTCTAAACCGCCGCTTACAGCGGGCGCTCGGGACATGATAGGTTCCCCTTTACCATATTCGACGGGCAGCATTTGGCCACCACGACGATGAGGCCGTATGATGCCGCTTGCTTTGAGCATGCCGCGGGCGGCGCATACAACTCCAAATAAGCTGCATCAAGCGGGAAGCAGTGGGCGTGCTGCTTGCTGGGAGCGACGGCATATGGGGATGAAAGGCGATAAGGGGAACGGCGTTTTGTACGCGACCTGCTCATGGGCGTTTTTGCTGATCCTGGGTCTGTCTGTTTGCGAGGCAATCGCCGAGAGCATTGAAGAGCGCGATGGCAATCGCCAAGTTGACGCGCAAACAGATGAGATGCCCGCATGGGCCGATGGGTTTTCCCGCAGTCTATATGATGCATGGCGCAGCGGCGAACCGATGCCGCAGTTGAGTGCCGCGGAACCGGAAGCGTCCTTGTCAGACGCGTACCTGATTCAGCAGCAGTTCGTCTCGAAGGCCTTCGGCGCCGACCGGATTGGCGGGTTCAAGGCAGCGGGCGTCGCGAGTCAGGAACCGCATAGCCCGATGACGGCGGTCGTTCCAGCATACGGGGTGCTTAGTGCCGAGCATGCACTTGTCGTCGATTTAGCAGACGATCCGATTCGTCATGTGGAAACGGAAATTGGCTATATCTTCGGCCAATCCATCACGGAACCTCTGGACACGGTGGAGAAACTGCGGCGGCACGTCAAGGCAGTTGCGGCAATTGTTGAAGTGCCGGGATGGGCCACGGAGCAGCATCAACCATCCACGCCGGCCGATCTCGTCGCTTGGAACATCAACGCCAAAGTCATCGTCGTGGGCGCGGAGCACGATCCGGATGAGGTCGACGTCGACGCCATCGACATCACCCTGAAGCACAACGGCGAAACCGTCAACACCGCGCGAAGCGACGAAGCCGCGGGCGGCCAATGGGCTACATTGCTACGGGCCGTTAACCGCGTCGTCGGGCAAGGCTATACGATTGAGCCTGGCCACGTCTTCACCAACGGCGCCCTCGGCACGATCGTTCGAGCTGAGCCGGGTCAATACTGAGCGGACTTCGGCCCGCTAGGCACGATTGCTATAGAAGTGCGCTAGCCTCGTGGGAAGAGGGGCGACTGCCCCATCGCGAGTTGGCGCAGCTGCGCGGTCTCTTCAGGCGTGATCGGGCTCAGGTTGTCGGCGAGCGTAAGGGCGCGGCGGTAGAGCGTTTCGTTGCCGGGCGGAAGTGCGCTGACGATGCCCTGACTGAGCGACCAGCGAAGGGCGAGCGAGGCTTCCTCTTGGGCCTCGATGGGTTGATACCAGCAGCCCTCGCAACGCTCGGACCTTGGAATGTCAGCGGGCCACTTCTGCCGGGCGAGGGCCTTGAGCGCGACGCAGGGCACGCCCTGCTTTTCCGCCTGC
This sequence comes from uncultured Nitrospiraceae bacterium, assembly GCA_964557505.1. Classification (GTDB taxonomy): domain Bacteria; phylum Hydrogenedentota; class Hydrogenedentia; order Hydrogenedentales; family CAZLBS01; genus CAZLBS01. The sequence goes on from CAZLBS010000149.1 coordinate 1,464, forward strand.
GCGAGCACGTCGGGGCCAAATTTGCCGGTGTACCAGGCGACGTAATTGACGGGATAGTAGAAGAAGTCGAAGTCGTACAGTTCCATGGCACGCAGGGCCGCTTCTTCGGAGTGGGCGGAAAAACCGAGCAGCCGTATTTCGCCCGACGCCTTCTTCTTGGTCAGAAACTCCATACAGCCGCCTTGGGCAAAGGCGGCCTCGACATCCCGCTCTACGTCTTGAATAGCATGGACGAGAAACATATCGAAGTAGCCGGTACCCAACAATTCACATGATTGCTCGAACTCCGCCTTCGCGCCCTCGGCGGTGCGTTCGCGAGTCTTGGTCGCAAGGGTGATGCGCTCGCGGCGCGGGCCGATGACCGGGCCAAGCATGAATTCTGAATTGCCGTAGGAAGCGGCGGTATCGAAGTAGTCGATACCAAGATCAAGGGACAGTCCGACCGACCGCTCCACCTCTTCCGGCGTTTTGCCTCGTGCGACGATTCCGCCGAAGCCAATGACGGGCAGTTCCAGACCCGTCTTGCCGAGGGCCCGGCGCGGCAGTTTGCTGAGCGCGTCGAGCTTTTCCTTTTCTTGGGCAGCGCTGGGCCAGTGCCCCGTTGCGAGGATGCTTGTGCCCGCTGCGACTGCACCTAGAAACTGACGGCGTTTCATTGTCTCTGTCCTCCCGGGCTAACTCGTTGGCCGTTCCGCTCCAGCGGCTATAATCTTGAAACATTCGATCCAAGAAAACAAGGAGTCGTGGCATGAATCGATTGTGGTTGGGCCTTCTGGCATTACTTGTCGCGAATTTCGTTGCCGGTGATGATGCTCGTGCCGCCCAGGTCCGGGTGTACATCGGGACATTCGCGGACGGGATCTATACGTTCACCCTCGACACGGAAACGGGAGAGCCCGGAGCGGCGGCGCTGGCCGTCGAGACGAGGAGTCCCGGTTTCCTCGCGCTGCATCCGAGCCGCCCATTGCTCTACGCTGCGGGGCAGGACGGGGAAGGGAGTGCTGTACTCGCCTTCGCCCGAGACGCCAATACAGGGATGCTCACGCTCATCAACAGCGCGTCGTCCGAGGGGCGGGGCGCCTGCCATGTGGACGTGTCGCCCCAGGGAACACATGTCGCGGTGGCGAACTATTCAGCAGGGGCGATGGCCCTATTGCCCATTCGCGAGGACGGTGGCGTGGAGACCGCCAGCGCGACCGATGCCTACGCCGGCTCGGGTCCGAACGAGGCGCGTCAGCAGGCTCCCCATGCGCATGCCGCTGATTTCGGCCCTGAGGGCACGACGCTATACGTGACGGACCTTGGCACGGACCGCATCCATTGCTATAGCTACGACAGCACCGCGGGCGCCATCAGTCCTATGGAGCCGCCTTCTGCAAAACTCGCGCCGGGAGCGGGGCCACGTCACTTCACGATTCACCCTGGCCTGCGTTGGGCCTATGTCGTGAACGAACTGGACAATACGGTTACCGCATTCGCGCGGGATGCTCAGGGGAAACTCGAGACCATCCAGACCATTGGGTCCCTGCCCGCGGCCTTTGAGGGAGAGAACACCACCGCCGAGATTGCCGTTCACCCCTCGGGCGAATTTGTTTATGTATCGAACCGCGGCCATGACAGCATCGCGTCCTTTCTCATCCATCCAGAAACCGGCATGCTTGCGGCAAGCGGCCATACCGCGACCGGCGGGAAACGCCCGCGCAACTTCAATGTCGACCCGTCCGGCCGCTACCTCCTCGCCGCGAATCAAGACACGGATAATGTGGTGATCTTCCGTATCGATGAGGCGAGCGGCGTGCCTGAGGAAATGGGCAAGCAGGTCGAAGTGCCGCGACCGGTATGTGTCGTTTTTGCGGCAGATGATGGCACGACAGAAAGGAATGCGAACGGGGCGAAGGCGTCCTACTAGCGGGGGCAGAACTCGAAGGCGGGGCACGTTCTGGGCGCCACTCCCCCAGCCGTGTTGGCGCATCACGCGCAATCATTCGGCGGCTTGAAGGCGAAGCGGCGCCAACCCAAACTTTGCCGATCGCGAAGGCGCCTTGGCCTGACATTTGACAACGCGCCGCAACATTGAAACTATAGGTACCGAAGCCTGAAGCGAGGCCGGCATCTATGTGCTGACGCAAATCATGCTATGGCTTTCGCGTGGGTGCGGAAGAATTCCTTCACGCGGAGGCTGCTCGATCCCCCGTAATCAGGATTATGTATGCTCGATGTACGATGGCCCCTGAGCGCAGCATTGCTTTGCGGCCTGCCAATTCTAACAACTGCGTGCGCGACGAAAGCCGTTGACGCAAACCCCTCCCCCACCTTCGACATGCCAGCTGTATTTCCCTCAGCAGAAGAGGCCGCATCGGTGCTTCCGACGCCCTGGTGGAGCAGCTTCGATGACCCCATGCTGGACAGCCTCGTCACAGAAGGGCTTTCGAACAATCTCACGCTTCAACAGGCCGCCGCGCGGATCGCCCAATCTGAAGCGCTCTTTCGGCAGGCGCAAGCCTTGCGCTGGCCGCAAGTGGATTTGCAAAGCAGCGGAAGCCGAGTCTTCGAACGCGTGCTGGACCGTGAGGGAGGACAAACGCTTCAGCTGCAGGACATTCCAATAGATCTTTCTAGCGGCATGGGCGATGAAGACAGCCCCGAGAGCGCTGTGAAGCAGCCGGATCTCGGCAATGATCCGGAGCAAAACCAGAACAACCCCCAAAATCGCGGAGGCGGGGCGGGCCCTATCGAGCGTGATGAGGAGGAGCGGAATAGTTACCGCAACTTCTATGAGGCCCGAATGCTGCTGCAGTGGGAGTTGGATTTTTGGGGCCGCCTGCGCAACGCGGCGCGCGCCGAAGCCGAAGCGCTCGAGGCTGCGTTTCTCGATTATGAAGCTGTGCGGCTTTCGTTGAGTGCGCAGATTGCCGAGGCCTATTTCGTTGCTATCGAGCAACGCTTGCAGCTTGCCCTCCTCGAGCAGCAACGGGATTCAGCGGAAACGTTTCTTGAGTTGCTCGAATTGCGTTTCCTTCAGGGCAGTGCATCATCGGTGGATGTGCTGCAACAACGCGGTCAAGTAGCTGAAATCGTGGCGGAGATTCCAGTAGCTGAGGCCCAGCTTGGACTGCTGGAGAATCGTCTGGATGTCTTGGCCGGAAAGCCTGCGGATGGCATCAACCGGACTGAACTAGACGAGCTTTCATTGCCAGAGCCGGCCACATTGGCAGGGGTCGCGCTGCCGGCAGAACTGCTTGCCCTCCGGCCGGACCTGCGGGCGGCTCAGCGCCGGGTCGTTGCAGCGGATTACGACGTTGCCGTTGCCGTCGCGGAAAGGCTGCCTCAATTCACCTTGGATGGTTCGCTGATTGTCGATGGCGGCGCCGGGGTCACAACGCTCACGGCTATTGGGGGGCTGGGATTGTTTCAGCCCTTGCTCGACTGGGGGCGGCGCCGAGCGGCCGTAGGCGCGGCGGAATCGATTCAGCTTCAGCAGTTGCTCGCTTTTTCGCAACAGTATCTGCTTGCCATTGAGGAGGTGGATACGACGCTTTGGCAAGAGGCCCGGCAGCGTGAGTTGGTGGCTGCTCTTCAGGAACGGGAAGCCATTCTTGAGCGAACGCTTGAACAGACGCGCCTGCGCTACAGTCAGGGCGTTACGGATTACCTGCCCGTCTTAACGGCGTTGCAAGCGCTGCAAGAAGTGCAACGTGCCGTCTTGCGTGAACGCAGCAATCTTGTCGTGCTGCGCATACGCTTATTTCGGGCCGCAGGCGGGCCTACAAGGGAAGCAACGGCGACAGCATCGGATATCGCCATATCATGACTGCGACCCATGAACAGTCTTTGGCGCGCCGGCTCATCACGATTGCCGCCGGCATTCTGCTGCCTGCGGCGGTGCTGGCTGCCGCAGGTGCGGGCTCCTGGTACATCGTCAGCACGGCGCCCGAAGTTGCACGAAGCAGCGCACCTCCTCAGGCCCCCGTCGCCGGAGTGATGAGTCCCGTACGCGCTCCCTTCACGCGCATCGTCGAGGCGTATGGCAGCGTGCGCCCGGCCGAGGAAGTGAGCATTGCACCAGAAGTCTCGGGGCGGGTGATTGAGATCCATCCTTCGCTGGAGCCAGGCGGCGTGATCAAGCGAGATGAGGTGTTGTTGCGCATCGACCCTTCTCAATACGAGCTTGCCGTGCGCACAGCAAAAGGGGCGCTGGCAGAAGCAGAAGCAGCGCTAGCAGTCGAACGAGGCCGTCAGCGCGTGGCCGAACGGGAATGGGAACTATTTGGAAAAGATATGCCTGAAGCGGAGTTAGGCCGAGAACTGGCCCTTCGCGAGCCGCAACTTCGTCAGGCGGAGGCACGGGTCGAATCGGCAAGAAGCCAGGTTGATCAGGCCAAGCTTGACCTCGAGCGAACGGTGATTCGCGCGCCATTTGACGCGCTTGTGTTGCAAGAATCTGTCGATGTGGGCCAACTCGTCAATGTGGGAACAGACGTTGCGATGCTGGCGGGCACGGAAGCTTTTTGGGTGCAAGCATCCATTTCGGCTGGCCGCCTTGGCGCTGTCTTAGAAGCCGCGCGCCAAGGCGAAAACACCGTCCGCGTATACTCGGAAGTCGACGCGAACAGCGGCATCGGCCCGCGGCAGGGCAAGCTGGTGCGCCATCTCGGCCAGGTGGATCCGGAAGGGCGCATGGCGCAAGTGCTGATTGAAATCCCGGACCCGTTGCACCTTCAGGATGAAGCCGGCAGCTTTCCCTTGCCGCTCAACAGCTATGTGCGGGTTGAATTGGATGCGGGCGCCATTGACGGTGTTGCGGCGATCCCACGCCGTGCGCTGCGCGAAAACAATGAGGTGTGGGTAGCCAACCGCGAGGCGAAACTTGCAGTGCGTCC
>CAZLBS010000149.1:6353-7930 GCA_964557505.1 uncultured Nitrospiraceae bacterium
GAAATCGTTTGGCGTCAAGGCGACACGCTGGCTGTTCGGGACACGTTCGAGCCTGACGACAGACTTATCGTTTCGCCCTTGAGCGACGCGTTGCCGGGCATGGACTTGCGCACCCGGGACGCAGCCCCTGAGCTTGACCGGCAGGAGGCCGCCCGGTGAGCGAACATGACGCCAAAACGCACGAGCCGGAGGCCAGCGGATTTCTCGACGGGCTCGTCGCGTGGATGACACGCAATCATGTCGCGTCGAATCTGCTGATGTTTGCACTTTTGCTGGGCGGCTTCGCCTCGACGCTCTCGATCAAGCAGGAGGTGTATCCGAGTTTTCAGCTCGACATTGTTGATGTCGTGTTTAGCTATCCTGGGGCGGCTCCGGCCGAGGTGGAAGATGGCATCATCATTCCGCTCGAGCAGGAAATCCGGGGTCTGGATGTCGTCGAACGCATCGTTGCGACGGCCGAAGAAGGCCGCGGCGCGCTCGAGGTTGAACTGGTCGAGGGCATCGATCCGAATCGCGCGCTTCAAGAAGTTAAAAACGCGGTCGACCGGATCAGCTTCTTTCCGGAAGAGGCCGAGCGCCCAGATATCTTTCTGCGTCAAGAACAGTCCAGTGTGATGTGGATGGTTCTGTATGGGCCGCTCACGGAAGGACAAATCTTTGACCTTGCGGAGCGGGTGCGGCGTGATTTGCTCGCGCTTCCGGAACTCACCCAAGTCGAAGTTCGTACTGAGCGCGGCCCTGAGATTCATCTTGAAGTCGAGCAGTCGACCCTTCGCTCGCTTGGGCTGACGCTTGGCGAGATCGCATCGGTCGTCCGCGAATCGTCGCGAGATCTTCCTGGCGGGGGCGTACAAACACCTTCCGGCGAGGTCTTGCTCGGCACGCGTGAGCGGCGAGACTTCGCGAGCGAATTTGGGAACATCGTGATTCGGACCACGGACGAAGGGACGAATGTCACGCTTGCCGATATTGCCGCCATTCGGGACGGCTTTGAGGACCGGCCTCTTATCAACACCTTTGATGGCGGCCGCGGCATCTTTATTAGCGTGTATGAAACCGGCAACCAGAAGCCGATGGAAATGGCCGCCGCGGTCAATGCTTACATTGATGCGCTTGAGCGGGAGCTTCCTGAGGGCGTGGGCATCCGCATCATTCGCGACCGGGCCGAACAGTACCGCGACCGATTGAGCCTCTTGTTGCGTAATGGCCTCATTGGTCTGGCGCTGGTATTGGGCGTGCTTGGCCTGTTTTTGGAGCCGCGCCTGGCCTTCTGGGTCGCGATGGGCATCCCCACGACGATCGCGGGTTCGCTCCTGTTGCTCCCGCTGCTTGGGGCAAGCATCAACATGATCTCCCTTTTCGCCTTTATCATTACGCTCGGCATCGTGGTCGATGATGCCGTTATTGTGGGTGAAAATGTGTTTCACCGCCTGCAGCGCGGAAAGAGCCGCATCACCGCGGCAATTGTTGGGGCGCGCCAGATGACCGTCCCCGTTCTCTTTGCTGTGGCAACGAACATCGTTGCGTTCGTGCCGCTGCTGTATGTGCCTGGCGAGACGGGGCGCTTTTTCGCGCCA